>JAAZGD010000077.1 GCA_012511395.1 Clostridiales bacterium | reverse complement strand
ATTGTTAACACGGTGATTGTTTTCGTGGTATAAAAATGGTATAATTATACCACGAAGGGAGTGAAAAAATATGCCTAAAATTATACCAATTAGAGATTTAAAAAACACAAGCGAAATATCTCAAATGTGTAAAGAGTCTGATGAGCCTATATATATTACTAAAAATGGATATGGTGATATGGTTATTATGAGCATTGAATTATATAAAGAAAAATTGTTTATGTTGGAGATAGAGAATAAACTCATGAAGGCAGAAAAGCAAATACAAGAAGGAAATACACTTGAGGGGGATGCTTCTATTAAAGCAATAAGAGAAAAATATAATGTATAGTTTACTTGAACTTGATATAAACTTTGCAAATTTTTTATTATTAAGTGATTGTGATATTGTCTCTTTATAACAGTTGTTTTTATTGTATAATGTAAGATGGTATGGGGGCGGATAGGTCCTGGTGGGTCTCACAGACTTCAAATCTGATGTGGGGTGGTAATGCCGGCCCAGGTGGGTTCGATTCCCACACGTTCCTGCCAATAATTTTATAAAAGAAAGGAGTACCTCTGTGACAGAAAAAGAAAAGAAAAGATTGACTCAACTATCCTCTAAATCTGGTTGAGCAAGCAAAATGGCACCTGGAAGGCTTTCTCAAGTTTTGAGTAAGCTGGGTGGAAGTTGTAAGAACGAGGATGGAAAAATTCTTGTAGGGTTTGACACCATGGATGATGCCGGAGTTTATGAGCTTTCTAGTAGCCAGGCATTAGTTCAAACTGTGGATTTCTTCACACCTGTTACAGATGATCCTTTTACATTTGGGCAAATAGCTGCTGCTAACTCCTTAAGCGATGTTTACGCCATGGGAGGAGTACCTTTAACAGCTTTGTCCATAGGAGGATTTCCTGATGATTTAGACAGTGAAATCATATCTGAAATATTAAGGGGCGGAGAAGACAAACTCATAGAAGCTAATGTAACGTTGCTTGGAGGGCACACTGTAAGTGACCCTGAGTTAAAGTACGGATTTTCTATTACAGGGCTTGTTCATCCTAAGGAGATTATTACTAACAGTGGGGCAAATGTGGGTCAGGTACTTATCTTAACTAAGCCTCTTGGAACTGCATGCGCTGCAACGGCTTTAAAAATAGGTGTTGTGGTAGAAGATGACATAAGAGAACAACTGGAATCTATGAAGCTTTTGAATAAAGATGGTTCTAGGCTTATGCAAAAGTATGGTGTTAAGGGAGGAACTGATGTGACCGGCTTTGGTTTAATTGGTCACAGTGTGGAGCTTGCTACATCCTCTAATGTTTCCATAGAAATCGAAATGAAGAAGCTACCTGTGTTTAATAGAACCTGGGAATTTATTAAAGAAGGCTATACGCCTCAAGGGACAAAGAACAATCTTCGTCATTTTGGAGTGGACACTGATCTTTCTGCTCTTACAGATGATGAGAAGATGCTGTTTGCAGACCCTCAAACATCAGGTGGCCTATTACTTGCCATAGATGAGGATAAGGCAGAAAGTTTCTTAAAGGAATTAAATGAAGGCTCAATAATTAAGGGCGCTATTATTGGAAGAGTAATTGAAAAGAATGAAGATTTTAAGGTAAAAGTCCTTTAATCAAGAATGGAAGATAACAGAATTAAAGAAGAACTAAGGAAGATTCCTCAAGTAGATCACTTGATGGAAAGTGAAAGGACCAAGGCCCTGACCTTAGAGTGGGGCAGAGTTTTGGTCCTTAAGGCTTTAAAAGATGTAATTTCTTTAATAAAAGAAGAGATTATAGAGAAGGGCCTTTCTGATGTAACTGAGGATAAGATTATTTTGAGCCTTGAAAAGAAGCTACGAGATATAGACCTTATGAAACTGAAGAAGGTGGTTAATGCAACGGGCATTGTTCTTCATACGAATTTAGGAAGAGCACCTCTTCCTAAAAGTGCGGTAGATTTAGTGGCAGAAGTTGCAGGCTCATATAATAATCTAGAATACGATTTAATAAAGGGTGAGCGAGGTAAGCGACAGCTTTATGTGGAAAATCTTTTTAAGGAGCTGACAGGGGCAGAGGACTGTATGGTTGTAAACAACAATGCAGCAGCGGTCCTTCTCTGTTTACAGGCTTTCTCAAAGGGAAAAGAAGTCCTTGTTTCAAGAGGAGAGCTTGTGGAGATAGGTGGATCTTTTAGAATCCCTGATGTAATAAGGCAGAGTGGGTGCGAGCTTTTGGAGGTGGGAACGACTAACAAGACAAAGCTAACTGATTACAAGAAAAATATATCTCAAAACACGGGAATCCTTTTAAAGGTTCATACAAGCAACTACACCATTAAAGGCTTTACGGAAACAGTTTCCATGGGAGAATTGTCAAGGCTTGCAAAGGAAAAGAATCTTCTTTTGATGGAGGATCTGGGAAGCGGTTCACTTTATGACTTTTCACAAATTAAGGATACCAATGAGCATACAGTTAAGGACTCCTTAAAAAGTGGTGCCGATCTTATAACTTTCAGCGGTGACAAGCTTTTAGGAGGACCTCAAGCAGGTGTGATACTGGGAAAGAAAGAATTGATATCTGTTTTAAAATCCCACCCTCTTGCAAGAGTCTTAAGATGTGACAAGATGACTATTGCTGCTTTACAGGCAGTGGTAGAAATATATGCAGGTAATGGTGATATTAAAAAAGAGATGCCGGTGCTTTCTATGATTTTTCAAGATGAAGAGGAGCTTTCAAAGAAACAAGAGAAATTAATGACAGGCCTTCTGGAAGATGTCGGCGATATTTTTCAAATTTCCCATAGAATGGGAAAGGCAGAAGCAGGGGGAGGGTCTCTACCAGGAGTAACAATTGACAGCCCTTGTGTTTTATTAGTGCCAAATAGGGGTAAAGCTCATTCATGGCAGGAAGCTTTAAGGAAAGAAAAGGTACCTGTTATTGTTCCAATAAATGAGGATGGTCTGATGTTTCATGTAAGAACTCTTTCTTATGAAGATATAGACCTGATAATTGAAGAAATTAAGAATGTAAGATCAGAGGAGAAAGGGGAGGTGAAAGGATGATTAAAGTTTCGGATTCTGCAGCGGCGAAATTCAAGGAGGTTATCTCTAGAGAAAAAAATCCAGAAAACCTTATGCTTAGGATTGCTTTTGGAGGTATCAGTTGAGGAGGCCCTCGCCTGCTATTGTCTCTGGATGAGACCAAGCGTGAGGGTGATATTGTTGTTGAAGCAAACGGCGTTAAAGTTGTGTACACTAAACAGATTGAAGGCCACGTGTCAAAGGCTACAATAGATTACAGCAACAAGTGGTATGACAGAGGTTTTCGAATAATGAACGTGCCGGGAGCAGGATGTTAAAAAAACTGCAGACTCAAAAGTGAAAGAGTCTGCTTTTTTGTATAAAAAACTTGTGATACAGGTTTTTTCCTCTTTGGTGAACCTGTGTTTATGTTCCATAAAACCATTTTCCTATGCTATAATCGAGGTAATGAACAGAATGAAAACTGAGGAAAACATAAGCCTTTATTTAAAGGGCGAACATAGAAGTGCCTATGAATATTTTGGGAGCCATCTTACTTCTGAAGGTGTGGTTTTCAGAGTATTTGCACTTAATGCTGAAGCTGTCTATGTAGTGGGAGATTTTAATTCTTGGAGCAGAAACAATCTCTTAAAGAAGGTTGATAACAGAGGGGTTTTCGAAGGTTTAGTTGAAAATGCAAAGGAATACTCAACTTACAAGTACCTTATAGTTACAAAAAAAGGTGAGGAACTCTATAAAACTGATCCTTATGGTCTTCACTTCGAGTTAAGGCCTGCTACCGCAACAAAGGTATTTAACTTAAAAAGCTATCCTTGGACCGATAAAGACTGGATTGAAAACAGAGAGAACATAAATCATTATCAAGAACCGCTGAATATTTATGAAGTAAATATAGGAAGCTTCAAGAAGGAAGCGTTATCCTTTCGGAAATTGGCCGATACCCTGGTCCCCTATGTGAAAGACATGGGATATACTCATATAGAGCTTATGCCGGTGTCAGAGTATCCCTTTGATCCTTCCTGGGGATATCAGGTAATAGGCTATTTTGGCGTAACCTCAAGGTATGGTACACCTACTGATTTACAGTATTTTGTTAACAGATGTCATGAGGAAAATATTGGGGTTATCCTTGACTGGGTGCCGTGTCACTATCCAAAGGATGAAGCAGGCCTTTATAAATGGGACGGTTCCTTTCTTTTTGAATATGAGGATGAACAGAAAAGATACCATAAGGGCTGGGGAACCGCAGTCTTTGATTTCGGTAAACCCTTTGTAAGGAGCTTTCTCATATCCAATGCTCTTTACTGGTTACAGGAATATCATTTTGACGGAATAAGGGTGGATGCAGTTTCTTCCATGCTATATCTTGATTACGACAGAAAAGAGGGGGAGTGGACCAGAAATATATATGGGGGAAAAGAAAATCTGGAGGCAATAGATTTCTTTAAAAAACTAAACGAAGGAGTGGCAGAAGAGCTTAAAGGCATAATGATGATTGCGGAAGAATCCACAACGTTTCCCGGTTTAACAAGGGATGTAAAGCAGGGTGGATTAGGGTTTAGCTACAAGTGGAATATGGGATGGATGAACGATACTTTAAAGTATATAAATCTTCCGGAAAAAGAAAGGCTTATGAATCCTCAGCTTATAACCTTCCCCATATCCTACGGTTTTTCGGAAAAGTATATATTGCCCTTATCCCACGATGAAGTAGTCCATTTAAAGGCCTCACTGTTAAACAAGATTAAAGGGGAAAAAGAAGAAAAACTATTAATGCTGAGGGCATATTTAGGATATATGATGGCTCACCCGGGGAAAAAGCTGTTGTTCATGGGCGGGGAGATAGCCCAGGAGAAGGAGTGGGATTTTGAAGGTGAAGTATCCTGGCATCTACTTTCTGATAAAGAGCATATGGAATTTCAAAGCATGGTGAAGAGTTTAAATCACATTTATAGGGATACCCCTGCTCTTTACAGGCTGGATGGGGAAGAAAGGGGCTTTAGATGGTTTAACCAGAACAAAGTGAAGGAAGGGGTGTTCTGTTTTGAAAGATATGATGAGGAGGGATATGAGATTTTCGTGCTTTCAAACTTTTCAAAAAACCCCGTCAGAAATATTTATTTAAAAGAGGGTAAGGAATATCAGGTGATTTTCGATACATCTATGGGAAGGAAAAATACTGAAATTACAGCTTCAGGAGTAGCTCTTTCAGAGTACACCACCTTGTATTTAAAGGAAAGGAGGTAAACAGTGAATAAAATAAGTAAGAAGGAAACTATTGCCATGCTCCTTGCAGGAGGCCAGGGCAACAGATTAGGGAAATTGACCAAAACCATTGCAAAGCCTGCAGTAGCCTTTGGAGGAAAATACAGAATTATTGATTTCCCTCTGTCTAACTGCATTAACTCGGGGATTGATACTATTGGAGTTCTTACTCAGTACCAGCCCTTGGAGTTAAATGCCTATATCGGAAGCGGGCAGCCTTGGGATCTGGACAGGCTGTATGGAGGGGTTACTATTTTGCCGCCTTACGTTAAAGGATCTTTGGGCGAATGGTATAAAGGAACTGCAAATGCGATTTATCAAAATATGCATTTTATATCTTTATATGAGCCTACCTATGTGGTCATATTGTCAGGAGACCATATTTACAAGGCAAATTACCAGCTTATGATAGAGTACCATAAAGAAAAGAAGGCTGACTGCACCATAGCAGTTTTAGATGTGCCTCTCCAAGATGCTTCAAGGTTTGGAATTATGAATGTGAAGGATGATTTAAGGATATATGAATTTGAGGAAAAACCGAAGGAACCAAAAAGCACTCTTGCTTCCATGGGCGTATATGTGTTTACCTGGGAGAAATTAAAGGAATATCTGGAAAAGGATGAAAAGGACAAGGACAGCCACAACGATTTTGGCAAAAACATTATACCGAAAATGATTGTTTCTAAGGAAAGAGTATATGCATACCCCTATAAAGGATACTGGAAGGATGTAGGTACTGTTAAGGCCTTGTGGGAGGCCAACATGGATATTCTTGATAAGGATAAGGGAATCGATATAGACGATTATAGATGGAAGATTTATTCGAGAAATCCTGTGTTGCCACCTCAATATATAGGAGAGGGAGCGGAGATTAAAAATTCATTCATAACAGAGGGCTGTACTGTGGAGGGTTTTGTGGACCACAGCATACTGTTTCCCGGAGTAATAGTTAAAAAGGGCGCCAGAGTTGTGAATTCCATTCTTATGCCAAGAAGCCGGGTGGAGGAGGAAGCAGTTGTGGAATACAGCATAATAATGGAGGACCTTACTGTACCAAAGGGTATAAAGGTAGGGGAAGTACCGGAAATAATTACTGATGATGAAGGTATTACCGTGTATTCAGAGGAGGAGGTTAACAATGGATAGAGTTATGGGAATAATTTTGGCCTATTCAGACAGAGCCGCCATGAGAGAGCTTACAAAGGTTAGAACTCTTGCCAGTTTGCCTGTTGCAGGAAAATACAGGATAATTGATTTCCTTCTTTCCGGCTTCGTGAACTCGGGAATTTACGATATATCCGTAATCACCAATAATAATTACCACTCTCTTATGGACCATTTGGAGAGCGGCAAAAACTGGGATTTAATGAGAAAAACAGGGGGCCTAAGGCTGTTGACACCTTTATCAAGAGCAGATTACTTTACAGGGGAATACAAAGGAACTCTGGATGCTTTAAATCGTAACTTGTATTCCATTAAAAAATCTGATGCAGAATATATTATATTGAGCGGAAGTTCCATAGTCTGCAATCTTGATTATGGCGAAGTTATGGAAGAGCATATAAAGAGTAAAGCAGATCTGACAGCTCTATATACAAGGTCCTTAAATGGAGGGAAAACTGTTCCAAGAGGTGTAGGCGTTCTTAAGACAAACAAAGACGGGCGTATATATGACCTTTATATTAACGAGGATGATGTGAAGCTTCAGGATGTCAACTGGTGTCTTGAAATATTTATTATGAAAAAATCCCTGTTGGAAACTTTAGTTGCCGATGCTGTGTCTGTGGGGATGACAGACTTTTATATGGATGTAGTAAAAAGGCTGGCAGCCACCTTGAATATGAAAGGCATTGAGGTGACTGAACAGTTTTTCGAAATCAGCGATGTAAAAGGATATATGAGGGCCAACATGAATTTTTTAAATGAGGAATATAGGAGGAAGGCCTTCAAAAGACCGGTTTTTACGAAAATAAAGGACAGCGTGCCAACCTTATATAGAGAAGGATGTTATGTGAGCAACTCCCTCATATCCGACGGCTGTAAAATTGAAGGCACCGTTATTAATTCAATCCTTTCAAGAGGCGTAAGGGTTGAACAGGGAGCTTTTGTAACAGACTCCATCATCATGCAGAACACAGATATTAAGCAAGGCGCCAATGTAAGGTATGTGATCTCTGATAAAAATGTAATAATCAGGGAGGGAAGAGAAGTGACAGGTCATGAAAAGTATACTGTATTAATAGAAAAGAGCACCATAGTATAAGTATGAAGATATTATTTGCAAGCCCGGAAGGAGTTCCCTTCTCAAAAACAGGAGGCCTTGCCGATGTAATAGGAGCGCTTCCCAAAGCATTGGACAGGAATCATGTAAAGGTAAAGGTAGTCCTCCCCTGCTACAAAAGCACCTATTCAGAATATGGCCACCTGATGAAAGAAGTGGCCGTATTTAACGTGAAAAAGGGATGGAGGAACAGGGAAGCAAGGGTGTATCTTTTAAAGGAAGGCTCAATGGATTACTTTTTTATTAAAGGGGAAGATTATTTTGAGAGGGATTGCCTTTACGGTTACGGGGATGATATTGAAAGATTTGTTTTCTTCTCTCTGGCTGTTTTGGAATTCCTTGGAAGAATTGATTTCACCCCTGATATCCTTCATCTTTCCGAATGGCAAACAGGTTTAATACCGGTCCTTCTAAAGGGAAGATATAGGGACAAGGAAGGCTACAAGGATTTACTTTCAGTTTTCACCATACATAATTTATGCTATCAGGGAATAATGGACAAGGACCAAGGCAAAGATCTCTTTGACATACAGAAAGAGGAGAGGGAGCTTCTTGAAAAGGATGGAATGTTGAACTTCATGAAAGGAGCCATCTTAGCGTCGGAAGGTGTGAATACTGTAAGCCCCACCTATGCTGTTGAGGTCATGAGAGAAAAAGAAGGGGTGGGTTTGGAAAAAGTGCTGAGAAGTGTGTCCCATAAATTCTCTGGCATATTAAACGGAGTGGATTACGACTACTATAATCCTGTCACTGATGATCTGATTTTTTCAAAGTATGGAATTTATGACCTTTGGGGAAAGACTGTCTGCAAAGCCGGCTTACAAAAGGACAGGGGCTTTAAGGTTGACAGCAATATACCCTTAATAGGAATGGTAACAAGGCTTGCTGAACAT
>JAAZGD010000076.1 GCA_012511395.1 Clostridiales bacterium | reverse complement strand
CGGTTTATAGGGACTGTAGCAAGAGAGATCTTTGATTCTGTATCTATGGATCACCTTGGTTATATACTTTCTGCAATTCTTTTTTATCTGTTATTGAAAAAATATGCATTTAACCAGGTTAATCACTTGATGAATAGATCTGTTTATTCATGTCTGATGTTTGGCTCTGTGCCTTTTTTGTATTATGTTTATGATCAATTAGGAAGTGTTTATACGAACTTAACATACTCAGGTGAAAGAGTGGCAGTTCAATTTATGCCTTTTATAACGGCAGCCTTTTTCTTTATCTTTGTACTTATTTATTATTCAGAGACACAAAAACAGCAGCGACTTCAAAGAGAGAAGGAGTTGCTTGATACTCAGTTTAAACTTGCCCAAAAAGAGTTTGATTCTTTTAAACAAATGGAGGAAGCTAACAGAGCTTATCGCCATGATATGAGGCATCACTCCAATCTGCTTTTGGGATTTGCAAAAGAAGGAAGGCTGGATTTAATAACTGAATATCTTAAGGATATAAAAGTTGATATTGAAAAGATAACACCCAAGAAATACTGTGAGAACGAAACTGTAAATCTCATACTGTCATCTTACGGGAGAGAGGCTGAAGAAAAAAACATTGAATTTGTTGTAGATGCAAAGCTTCCTGTTACAATTCCTTTAACTGACACGGAGTTGTGCTCTGTTCTTTCCAATGCTTTGGAGAACGCTTTCAATGCTGTTTTAACCCTTGACGAAAAGAAAAACAGGGAAATTCAGCTGAGGGCTTATGAAAAGAACGAAAAGCTCTGTATTGAAGCTAAGAATAGATACGGGATTGAACCTGTTTTTATTAAGGGTTTGCCTGTATCAAATGAAATGGAACATGGTTTTGGAACTAAAAGTATGGCTAATATAATAAGGAACAAGGAAGGTGTCTTTCGGTTTTATACTGAAAACGGCTGGTTTATATTTCAAGCTGTACTATAAAAGCCGGTATTGTTTACCGGCTTATTTTTTATGGGTTCCCCCTTCTCTGATGCCTGTGACACGGCCTGTAGCAGCACGGAATCTCACCTTCACCTTCGCAAAGTTTATATTGACCCCCGCTTATTATAAGCTCCTTACCATTAACAATAGATTCGGCAAGTTTAGTTCTCGCTTCTATATATATCCCCTGTACAGTAGTTCTTGCTATGTTCATTGCCACTGAACACTCTTCTTGAGTCATGCCCTCTAAATCGATCAGTCTGATAGTCTCGTACTCGTCAACGGTCATGTTCACTGTGCCTCTTTCTTCTTGATCCTGGTCCAGCGGGCCGAAGCGTTCATTTTCAGGAAGGCAGCATACTCTTCTCCATTTCATTGGTCTTGGCATTTATACGCTCCTTTTATAAAAAGACGGCCGCGAAAGTTTCGTGCCGTCTTATTGCTACTTCTTTAGAAACTCTTCGATTTCTTTTCTTACAAGGTTGCCGTCTGCCAATCCTTTTAATTTGGCCATAACAGCGCCCATCAGTTTGCCCATGTTCTCCTTACCGGAGCTTATGGACATATCTTTTGCTATCTCCTTAATCACTTTCCTTACTTCTTCAACAGAAAGCTGTTTTGGCAGATATGCTTCAAGAATTTCAATTTCTTTTTTATAGGTTTCTTCCAGATCTTTCCTGCCTGCTTTTATAAAATCAGCAAGAGCATCTTTTCTCATCTTAACCTGCTTTTGTAAAATGGGAAGGATCTCTTCGTCTGACAAGTCCACCTTTTTGTCTATCTCTATTTGCTTAATAGCGGCCCTTGCCAGGTTAATTGTATTTTTGCGGACAACGTCTTTCTCCTTCATAGCATCCTTATAGCCCGCAGCGAATTTTTCCTTTAAATTCATTTTATTCTCACTTCTAAACTAATACTTTCTAGCCTTTTTCCTTGCAGCCTCAGATTTTTTCTTTCTGCGCACGCTGGGCTTTTCGTAGTGCTCTCTTTTTCTAAGTTCAGACATTACCCCATCTCTTGCGCAAGACCTTTTGAATCTCTTTAATGCACTTTCAAGGGTTTCATTCTCTCTAACGATAACTTGTGCCATGTTCTGCTCTCACCTCCTGACCTTTTAGAACTGGCAGGTTTTACCTATAACATTCATATTATACAAAAAATGTTTGTTAGGTGCAACATATTTATCAACCCGGTGGCCAGCCTAAGAATTGTAACATTAAGTGTCGCCTTCGCTAAGCAACCATTTTATATGCTTCCAGTGGTGAATAATAGTTAAGTATCTTCCTGGGATAATTATTCAGCCAATTTTCTATGCGTTGTATATCCTT
>JAAZGD010000075.1 GCA_012511395.1 Clostridiales bacterium | reverse complement strand
TAAGAGGCATCAGATCATGACTGTAAAGACAGTAAAATATGAGATAGAAAACATTACCGACTTTTCTTTAAAGGATACTCTTGAATGCGGCCAATGTTTCAGATTCTATGAAGATGATAAAGGGGGCTATACAGGCGTTGTGGGAAAGTCTGTAATAAGAGCCTTTTTTTGTGAGGAGGAAGGAACTCTTGTAATTGAAGAATCAGGGGAGGAAAAAGGAAGAGAGTTCTATGAAGAATACTTTGATTTAAAAAGGGACTACGGGAAAATCAAGAAATACTTGATCAACAAAGATAAAAAGATGAAAGAGGTTATAGAGTATGGAAAAGGTATCCATATATTAAAACAGGAGCCCTTTGAAACATTGATCTCATTTATCATCTCTCAAAACAACCATATTAAGAGAATAAAGAAAAGCATAAAAATGCTGTCTGAAGAGTTTGGTGAAGAAATCAAGGACGGCTCTACAGAAAAGCATTATGCTTTTCCGGAACCAAAGAAACTGGCATCATTAGCTGTAGGAGACCTCTCTGACATTAAGCTGGGCTACAGGGATAAATATATAATAGAAGCTGCAAAAAGAGTGGAGGCCATAGGAGAAGAGGAATTTAAAAAGTACCGGGATAAGTGCTTTACAGAAACAAAAAGCTACCTTGAAGGCTTTTTGGGCGTAGGAGAGAAGGTGGCAGGCTGTGTTTTGCTATTCGGCTTCAATATGATGGCAGGCTTCCCCATAGATGTTTGGATGAAAAGGATTATGAGAGAGCTTTATGGAGTCTCTATAGAGGACAGGAAAACCATGGAGGAGATTTCCATAAAACTCTACGGAAAGTATAAGGGAGTAGCCCAACAATACCTTTTTAATTATGCAATGAAGAAAAAGATTATGTAAACTCCCGCACTAAAAACCCTATAAATTTAAGCATTATTAGGAAAATGACAGTAAAATGTCATTTTTTTGATTAAAGCTTCAATTATTTTGGGAAAAAAAGTGTTGACAGGGTATAGATATAGTAATATATTACCATTAGCACTCTGTTACTATGAGTGCTAACAATATGTATAAAAACAATCTACATAAATGAAAGGAGATCAACAAAAGATGAGTTTTGGAATCAAACCTTTAGGGGACAAAGTAGTTATCAGGAAAGTTGATGCAGAAGAAACCACTGCCAGCGGAATTGTTCTGCCGGGTCAGGCAAAGGAGCAACCTCAGATGGCAGAAGTGGTGGCAGTTGGCCCCGGAACTAAAGATGAGACTATGGAAGTAAAAGTGGGGGATACGGTAATTTACAGAAAATACGGCGGCGATGATGTTAAGTACAATGGGGAAGAATATATGATTGTTTCCCAAAGTGACATACTGGCAACTGTTAAATAGGGGGGAAGAAAATAATGGCAAAAGAATTATTTTATGGAGAAGAGGCTAGAAGAAAGCTTCTTGCAGGTGTAGACAAGCTGGCTGACACCGTAAAAATAACTTTGGGACCTAAAGGCAGAAATGTGCTTTTACAGAAAAAGTTTGGAAGTCCGGCAATTACAAATGACGGTGTAACCATTGCAAAAGAAATAGAAGTTGAAGATTCTGTTGAAAACATGGGTGCTCAGCTTGTTAAAGAAGTTGCTACAAAGACTAACGATGTGGCAGGTGACGGCACTACTACGGCCACACTTTTAGCCCAGATAATCATTAAGGAAGGCTTTAAGAATGTAGCGGCAGGAGCAAATCCCATGGCCTTAAAAAAAGGAATAAAGGGCGCAGTAGATGTAGCGGTAGAGGAAATCGCATCCTTGTCAAAAGTAGTTGATTCAAGAGATGCCATAAGCCAAGTAGCCGCAGTTTCTGCAGGAGATCACGAAATCGGGGACTTAATTGCCGAAGCTATGGAGAAGGTGGGAAAAGACGGCGTTATCACTGTTGAGGAAAGCAAGTCCATGGGGACCACCCTTGAAGTAGTTGAAGGAATGCAGTTTGACAGAGGCTACTTATCCGCCTATATGGTAAGCGACCCTGAGAAGATGGAAGCTGTTATGGAGAACCCATACATCCTTTTAACCGATAAGAAAATTGCAAACATTCAGGAGCTGTTGCCACTTCTTGAGCAGATCGTTCAGCAGGGCAAGAAACTTCTCATAGTCTGTGAAGACCTGGAAGGTGAAGCTCTTGCAACTATCGTTGTAAATAAAATCAGAGGTACCTTTGATTGTGTAGCCGTTAAGGCGCCTGGCTTCGGTGAAAGAAGAAAGGCCATTATGGAGGATCTGGCCATTCTTACAGGAGGCAAGGTTATTACAGAGGAGCTGGGCTATGACTTAAAGGAAACTACACTTGATATGTTGGGACAAGCCACTTCTGTGAAGGTTGACAAGGAAAACACTGTAATCGTAGGGGGAGCAGGAGACACTCAGGCTATTAAGCAAAGAGTAGAACAGCTGAAGACTCAGGCCAACGAAAGCACCAGCGAATTTGACAAGGAAAAGACATTGGAAAGACTGGCAAAGCTTTCAGGAGGAGTAGCGGTTATTCAGGTTGGAGCTGCAACGGAAACTGAGCTGAAGGAGAGAAAGCTGAGAATAGAGGACGCTCTAAATGCTACAAAGGCTGCTGTTGAAGAAGGTATTGTGGCAGGAGGCGGAGTTGCCTTTGTAAATGCAATGCCTGCAGTATTAAAGTATCTTAAGGGCATTTCAGGGGATGAAAAGACCGGAGCCTCAATTATCATGAGAGCTTTGGAAGAGCCTTTAAGACAGATTGCGGAAAACGCCGGCTTTGAGGGAAGCGTCGTAGTATCCAAGGTGAAGAGTTCCAAGCCGGGAGTAGGCTTCAATGCTGAAACTGAACAGTTTGTGGATATGATTCAAGACGGTATTGTTGACCCTGCAAAGGTGGCAAGGAGTGCTCTGCAAAACGCAGCAAGCGCATCCGGTATGCTTTTAACAACTGAAGCAGGCGTTGTGGACATAAAGGAGGATGAGCCCCAGATGCCACCTATGGGAGGCGGCATGGGCGGAATGGGAATGATGTAAGACCCGTTTGATATGTAATATAAAGGAGGCAGAGTCAAACCCTGTCTCCTTTTATTTTTCTGTAAACTATTATATATCCCCCTTTATACTTTATTCCTTTCCAAGTATCTTTATAACAGACATTGCCCTTTCTCTGTCCTTTTCACTTAAGCTGTAAAGGTCATTGAAGAGAGTAATATCATTTTCCTTTAATAAGGATTCATAAGCTTGATTAGGATAGGGGCTTCTTCCCGTCAAGTAGTCAAGGGAGACTTTATAGTAATCTGCCAACTCCAAAAGCACCTCTAAAGGAGGTGTGGCCTTTCCTGTTTCATAGCTTGTAATTGATTCCCTTGTTACATTTACTTTGCCGGCTAAAGCTTCCTGTGTAATGTTCTCTCTTGATCTTAAAAGCTTCAGCCTTGCCACTAAATCTGTCACCATTTCTATTATGCCCATCCTTCTACCAGCAAAAGTTTCATGTAACTAAAGTCTATATTACGCTCCACCCATTATAAAGGTAATATAATCTACTGAAAATATTGACATGTAAATAATATTTCCATAGGATATAAGTAGAAAATGTCTTTGGCCACACTCAATCCTGCTTTTTCATATAACCACCAAAAGCAGGGCCAGAGGCATTTTCCATTTATGGCTACCTATGTTGAATACTAGAGGTAAACATAATATAATAAAAAGGTTACTACTATACTAAGGAGAGAGAATTGAAAAGACTTGCATTTACTGTACTTATGATTACAACTTTAATATTTTCCAGTGTTTTTCTCGAAGGATGCTTAGCGCCAACAAGTGAGCCTGAGGATTTAATAATTGAAGAACCTGAAGTAACCTTGGAAGAAATCTTAAGAGCAGAGCTAGAAGATGATATAAATAAAGGCTATTTAATTTTAGCAAATAAAGAGCACTCACTAGATAAAGACTATGAGCCTCATGATTTAGCTGAAATCATTTACTTTGCTAAGGATAGATCTCCTTTATGGCGTAAGATGAGAGAGGAAGCAGCAACAGCTTTTCACAGACTTTCAGAGGATGCCAAAGCTGAGGGTTTAGAAATTGTAGTAACAACCTGCTATAGATCTTATGACTTTCAGAGCCAGCTCTATTATGGCTATGTAAACACCAAGGGCCAGGAGTGGGCAGATAAATATAGTGCAAAGCCCGGAACTTCTGAACATCAGACAGGCCTTGCGGCAGACTGCTCGTCACCTTCAGTGAATTACCAACTTACTGTAGATTTTGAAAATACGGAAGAAGGCAAATGGCTTTCAGAAAATGCCTATAAGTACGGCTTCGTTATAAGATATGAAAAAGGAAAAGAAGAAATAACAGGGTACAGCTACGAGCCCTGGCACATAAGATACGTAGGTGAAAAGGCTGCCAAGGTAATGAAAGAAAAGAATTTTGCTCTTGAAGAGCTTATAGAATATTTGGATATTAAGTAAGGAGGAAAGCTATGGCACACTATTTCGAAGAACCGGCAAGAACCTTCAGTGAATACCTTTTGATACCGGGGTACAGCGACAAAAACTGCAGAGTTGAGAATGTGGACTTACGAACTCCTGTGACAAGGTACAAAAAAGGAGAAGAGCCTTTAATTCGTATGAACATACCCTTAGTCTCGGCTATTATGCAGTCTGTATCTGATGATAAAATGGCTGTTGCTTTAGCAAAGGAAGGGGGGATCTCCTTCATATTCCAAAGCCAGGCCATAGAGGAACAGGTGCAGATGATAAGAAGAGTGAAAAGCCATAAAGCAGGCTTTGTCCGCTCCGATTCAAATATAAGACCTGATCAAACCTTAAAGGATATTCTTGAACTGAAGAAAAAGAGCGGCCACTCTACAGTTGCGGTAACTGATGACGGCACTCCCCAAGGAAGAGTTCTGGGGATAGTTACAAGCAGAGACTATAGAGTAAGCAGCATGTATCTGTCAGAGAAGGTTTCCACATTTATGACACCCTTTGAAAAACTTATTTATGCCAAAGAAGGAATATCTCTAAGCGAAGCAAACGATATGCTTTGGGACCATAAGCTTAACGCACTTCCCATAGTAGATGAAAACATGAGATTGACTCACTTCGTCTTTAGAAAGGACTATGACAGCCATAAAGCTAATCCCAATGAACTTTTGGATGGAGATAAAAGGTATATGGTAGGGGCAGGTGTAAACACTAAGGACTATAAAGAAAGAGTACCTTTGCTTGTGGAAGCAGGTGTGGATATCTTGTGTATAGATTCATCAGAGGGCTACACGGAGTGGCAGAAGGATGTACTCTCATTTGTAAAGAATGAGTTTGAAGGGAAGGTTAAAATCGGAGCCGGATATGAGGTGGATAAAGAAGGCTTTAGATTCTTAGCAGACTCAGGTGCAGACTTTGTTAAGGTGGGAATCGGAGGAGGCTCCATCTGTATCACTAGAGAAACCAAAGGCATAGGAAGAGGCCAGGCTTCTGCTGTTATAGAGGTAGCAAATGAAAGAGAAGCATATCTTAAAGAAAAAGGAATATATGTGCCAATCTGTTCAGACGGTGGCATAGTTTACGATTACCACATGGCTCTTGCCCTTGCCATGGGAGCAGACTTCCTAATGCTGGGAAGATACTTTGCAAGATTTGATGAGTCCCCAACTGCAAAACTAAATGTAAGTGGGAACTACGTTAAGGAATACTGGGGTGAAGGCTCAAACAGAGCCAGAAACTGGCAAAGATACGATATGGGTGGCGATGAAAAGCTTAACTTTGAAGAAGGTGTAGACTCTTATGTTCCTTATGCAGGGCCTTTAAAGGATAATGTAAGCTTAACTTTAAACAAGGTTAAATCTACCATGGTCAATTGTGGCGTTTTAAATATCTCTGATTTTCAAAAGAATGCTAAGATTACACCTGTATCTGCCACAAGCATTGTGGAAGGTGGAGCCCATGACGTTATCTTAAAGGAAACTGGCGGAAGCAACATCAGATAAAGGAGCTTTAATTTGAGTTTCAAAAACGAAATATGGACAACTGACATTAAGGGCCTGGACCTATTTGCAAAAGAAGTATTTTACCCTATGTCGGGACTTCTAAGGGAAGGGCCTGTTAATATGGCACTTAAAAGTGAAGCCCAAAAAGGTTTAGAAAACATATATGAAGATATTAAGCCCATAGGGATTTCCTCCTATTATGAAGACGTTACTTTAAAAGGTGGAAGACTAGAGTTTGATAACACATTTCTTTATTCACAAGTTCTAGAACTTATTGATCCCAAAAAAGTAAAAGGTGCTTTAATATACTTTCTTACCACAGGCTCTTTTCAGGATAATGTACAAATTATGGAATAGCTTATGGAGGACTTCTGGCAGACAGCTTATGTAGATACAGCGAGAAATCGCTTCTATTTAGATATGAAAGAAAAGATAGGAAACCTTCATTTAAGTGAAGAACTGGGCCCCGGATTTTTCGGTATGTCAGTGGAGAGTGTCAACAGGTTCAATAAGCTTCTTGACAGCGAAAGAATAGGTATCGATGTAAACCCTAAAGGCTTTATGAAACCTGAAAAATCAGTGGCTGGATTATTTATTGTAACAGAAAATGAGCCTGTAACATTTCCTCAAAAGTGTCTGTTCTGTAAAGGCAATGAAAAGGGATGTGCTTACTGCACTAAGGAATAAAAAGGGAAATGAAAGAGAAGGATTTTGTCTGTACCGGTGACTGCATAACTTGCGGTAGGTGTTTTACAAAAGAAGAGAAAAAGGAAGAGGGAAAGAAAGGCACCATGGTTTTTCCTTTAGGCTTTCAGCCTGACCTTAACTTAAAAGGCCTAGGCCTTTCTTTTGATATAGGAACAACAACTCTAGGAGCTTTCCTTTGGGACCTAGAAGAAAGAAAACTTTTAAGATCAACCTCTGACATAAACCCTCAAGGGAAATATGGTACAGACATAATTTCCAGAATCACATATATTCAGAGAAATCCTGAAGGGCTGAAGCACTTAAGAGAGATTCTCTTAGAAACTATCCACAGTTTAAAGGACGACCTCTTAAGGGAAGCCGACAAAAGTGAAAAAGATATAACTAAGGTGACCTTTGCAGGAAACACTCTTATGAGCCATATCCTTTTAAATAAAGACCCCATAGGCTTAGCAACAGCTCCCTTTAAACCTTCCTATGAAGGTTCAGTTACGAAAACAGGTAAAAAATTTAAGTTCAGTGATAATACAGAAATCTATGTGCTTGCTAATATAGCGGGCCATGTAGGAGGAGATATTACAGCAGGTGTCCTTGCTTCTTCAATTTTAAATAAAGAAGGAAGCCATCTATTTATAGACTTAGGAACAAATGGTGAAATCGCCCTTGTAAAAGATGGCAAAGGCGTAGTCTGCTCTACTGCCGCAGGCCCTGCCTTTGAAGCAGCATCTTTATCTTGCGGAACAAGAGCAGTTAAAGGGGCTATTGATAAAATAGAAATAAATACCACCCTTAAAGTGCACACCATAGGTGATGAACCTCCCATTGGAATTTGTGGTACAGGAGCAGTTTCTGTAGTCTCAGAACTTCTAAGGTCAGGCCTTATGGATAAAACAGGAAGGCTTGAAAGCGATACATATATAGGTAAAACAAAGCATTACATTTTATCAGAAGAGGAAGATGTTTATATAACTCAAAAAGATATAAGGGAGTTACAGCTTGCAAAAGGCGCTTTAAGAGCAGGCTTAGAAATACTGATGAAGAACCTTGACTTAACCTTTAAAGACCTAACATCTATAAACATTGCAGGAGCTTTTGGAAACACCATAGATATAGAAGCTGCCATTAATATAGGAATATTACCTGATGTAGAGAGAAATAAGTTTAATCTTTTAGGTAATGGCGCAGGTACAGGTGCTTGTATGGTGCTTTTAAGTAAGTCAAAAAGAGATGAAGCAGAAACCATACCTCATAAGCTAGACCATGTGGAGTTAGCAGATCAAGAAGAATTTCAAGAATTATTTTTACACCATTTAAACTTTTAGGAGGATGTAATGACAAAATTCATAATAAAAGATGATTTTTGGGAATTGTTTTCTGATAGTGCTATTGGTATAGTGCTGGCCTTTGGCATAAACAGTAATCTTGCAGAAAATGAAAAAGCAAGAAAAGAGATAGAAGCTCTTTTAAAGGAAGGAAATGAAAGTGCGAAAAAGTTTCTTGTAAATGACGTTCTTTCTGAAAATCAAGTAGTAAAGGTATGGAGGGACGCTTATCAAAAATTTAAGACTAAGAAGGGTGCAAGAGCATCTATTGAAGCTTTATTAAAAAGAATATCTAAGGATAACCCTGTAGGTAACATAATCCCATTAGTAGATATCTATAACTATATATCTTTAACGTATGGGATCCCTGTAGGTGGAGAGGACTTAGATAAGTTTGAAGGAGATATGGTTCTTACTAAAGCAGAAGGAGGAGAGCCTTTCATGGCTTTAGGTGATACTGATAACGACCCTGCACTAAAAGATGAGATAATCTATAAGGATGATGTAGGTGCAGTATGCCGATGCTGGAACTGGAGAGATGGTCAAAGGACTATGCTAACAGAAGAGACAAAGAATGCTTTTTTAATAATTGAAAGTGTAGATCCTAGTAGGCTTGAGGATGTAAAGAAAGCCATGGTGGAGCTGGAAGCACTTACTCTTAAGTATTTAGGAGGAAAAACGAAAGTAATGCTTTTAACAAAAGACAATAAAGAAATGGAGCTTAAACTGTGAGCCTTGTAGAACTACTACTTATAGCAGTTGGACTGTCCATGGATGCCTTGGCAGTCAGCATATGTAAAGGCATGGTCTTAAATGGAACGAAGCTTAAGAACGCTATAATAATGGGACTATTCTTTGGAGGCTTCCATGGCATTATGCCTATTTTAGGCTACCTTCTAGGAACTCAATTTAATGAGATATTAAACAATGTGGACCACTGGATAGCCTTTATTCTCTTAGCCTTTATAGGAGGCAAGATGATGGTAGAAGCTTTAAAAAAAGACAAAGACTCCTGCGAAATCCAGAAGAATATAAGTATCTCTGATTTAGTAATGCTTTCTATTGCTACAAGTATAGATGTTTTAGCAGTGGGCGTATCTTTCGCATTCTTAGAAGTTCCAATTATTGAAGCCTCCATTGTTATAGCAGTCGTAACATTTATTATTTCAGCTATAGGAGTTTACTTAGGTAAGTTCTGTGGCACATCACTAGGTAAATGGGCAGAGGTTACAGGAGGCATAGTCCTTATTATCATAGGTATTAAAATACTTTTGGAAGGGTTGTTCTAATGAAGTATGAAAATGTTGTAGAAGGGATTTTCTTAAGTAGACCAAACCGCTTTGTGGCAGAAGTAGATATAGAAGGAATAGTCCATACAGTCCATGTAAAAAACACAGGGAGATGTAAGGAGCTTTTAATTAAAGGCAGTAAGTGTTACCTTTCAAAATCAAATAACCCTAATAGAAAAACACAGTATGATTTAATAAGAGTTGTTAAAAAGGATTCTTTAAAAAATAGAAAGACAGAGCTATTAGTAAACTTAGACAGCCTAGGACCTAACCAAGTTTTTTATGATTATGCAAAAGAAGGGTATTTCCTAAAGGATATAATAGAAATAAAAAGAGAATTTACTTACGGAAACTCAAGGTTTGACTGCTACATTAAAACTAAAGACAAAGAACACTTAATTGAAATAAAAGGC
>JAAZGD010000074.1 GCA_012511395.1 Clostridiales bacterium | reverse complement strand
TCCAACAGCTTATCGTTCTGTCGAACATGGAGAGCCTAAATGCTGTGTTTATCCGTCAGGGATTATCCCAAAAAGAGCGCCTTCTTCGTCTTAATGCCAATGCTAAGCAGATGATGAAATCTCTTTTGGATAGCGCAGGGATAGAGCAGCTGAAAAAGTTGGAATCGCCAAAGAAATGAGATTGAAAAGTGTATATAGGTAATGTACATATTGCCAAGAAGATTTCTGAATTCCCAGGTCTTTCTCGCAAAGCTCTTCAAGATGTTCAATATAAGGGAAACAATAGATTCAAGATATATGAAATATATTCCGATCTGGGCATAATTTTTAACTTGCCAACGACTTGCTAAAATGCACAAAATATGGATTATCTAAAAATGCAGAGGTGGGGAAACATTGATTTATCAAGGGTTATAAATAATTATAGCGTATATTAGATATATATCTAACTTGCCGGTAACTTGCAAGCTCAGTGAATTATCGTTTTGTTGAGGTCAGCAAAATGATAGAAATGCTTAAAACAACAAAAAAAACAAATTACTGATTATGAACTTACAAGTGCAGTCCTTGTGGCTGCATTTTTTGTTTTTCTTTTAAAGTATGGTTCATGGCATAAAAACAGTGTTTCATGCAGAGCTTAGGTTTTATTTAGGTGTATCTGATAGTTTTTAATTGGAAAGAAATGCTTTTAAGGAGGAAAAGAGTATGAAGAAGAGATTTTTTAGTTTATTGCTTGCTATGTGCCTTGTTATTGCCATGGTACCTTCTCAATCCTTTGGGTTAAGCTGGACAATGGAGAATACTATTCATGAAGGCTGGTACAACCTTAGAGCCATGACTAATTACTTGAACATTACAAGTCAAGGTGATGCAGAGCTTAGAAAGCTGTCTGATAATGAGGCCTACTATGTGGAAAATCATGGAGGTGCCAAATACACCTTAAAGATGAAAGATGGAAGATATTTAGGCCTTGATGGATCAAGGACAGATGGAGCAAGAGTTAAGGCTGTAAAGAATCCTTATACATGGCTTATATACTGGGAAGCTACAAACTTTAATAAGGAGAAATCAGATATTTTCAGTTTGCGTCCACCTGAAGCCGTTAAAATGGTAGTAAATGCATCAGGTGAAAAGAATGCTGACGGAACTCCTGTTATTATATGGACTCATGACAAGCTTGATGCTCCAAATCATGCTGAGTTTCGTTTTATCCCTGTAGGTGAAGGTCAAAGCTCTACAGGTGAAATGTGGCAGCTCTACACAGAAAACGGTTTAACAGGCTATAAGGATTATTCGGGAAAGGTTATGATCAAAGCTCAATTTGAACGAGCAGAAAAATTCTCACAAGGAATTGCAAAGGTCTATAACAAAGATAAGGGTGTATGTGCATATATTGATACTACAGGTAAACTTATTACACCATATAAATATGAGCCGGCAGGCAGTGGAAATATAGTTACTGATGGGTTAATGAGAGTAGCAATAGATGGGCCTGAAGTTGTTAATGCTATTATGAATGGGGACGGCATAGCTTATAGCGAATCTATTGGAACCACAACAACTGTAGTTATGAAAAGCGGTAAGAGACTTAAATATGATCCTAAATACGGATTTATTAATACGAAGGGTAAGGAAGTAATTCCTTTGCAATTCTACGAAGCTTATTCCTTCCAAGAGGGAAGAGCAACTGTATTTCAGTATCAGGGAGCTACGGCCGGATATAAATACAGTAAAGTAGGTTATATTGATACAACAGGAAAGATCATAGTGCCCTATAAATATGGAGGTGAAAATCTTTACGACGGAAAAGCATTTACTTATAAAGATGGTCTTGTACCATTCTTTGAGTACCTTGGGAAAGCAGGCTTTCTGAGTGACGGAACTGTACTGCTTCCACCTGGCGGCATAATGGATAAGCAGGGAAAGATTATCATTCCGTCAAACCCTTCTAGGCTATATCATTCCTATAACTTCGGCCTTAAGTGGGAGGATGGAATAATTGTAAACTGTTATTATGCCGAGACTAATAAGCAAGGAGTACAGACTAAGGGCGGCGGTTACGAATGGACCTTTACGGAGCTTTATGATTATTCAGGAAAGCTAATTAAGAAGCTTGATGGATATACAGATGCTTTAGTCCTTGGAGGAGGATATGTAATTGCTCTTCATCAGTTAGCTACAGACCCACCTGAGAACATTTCGGGAATGC
Source organism: Clostridiales bacterium (assembly GCA_012511395.1). Taxonomy (GTDB): domain Bacteria; phylum Bacillota; class Clostridia; order Peptostreptococcales; family Anaerovoracaceae; genus JAAZGD01. The sequence goes on along the minus strand of JAAZGD010000074.1, from coordinate 8,279 downwards.
TGCATATTCCGGGCTACTGGACATTGTTTGACAGAAATGGAAACATAGTCCTTGATAAGCTTCAAAAGAACAACTTTAACCTTCCTAATACCATCAATGGCTATGCCAATGGTTATGTGTACTTTGGAGGAGAAAGCCATAAGGTTTCCGATATGCCGGCACCAAGTGTAACCGTAACTCAGCCTGAACCAGATACACAAGTAACTCCGCCTGCATCTTCGGGTACTGCTGTTCCAAGCAAAAACAGTTTTGTCATGAACGACAAACCTGTATCACTTAGTGCAGCATACAGCATAAACAATACACACTATCTGCAGCTCACAGGAATAGCAGTAATGTTAAATGGTACAGCTTCTCAGTTTGAAGTAGGTTGGGACGGAAAGTATGCAGTGATTGAGCCCGGGAAACCTTACACAGGAGTTGTAACTTCAACAAAGCTTCAAAATACTACTAATGTAAGGTCAAGCGGTACTAAGTTTAATATGAACGGCGAAGTCTTTACATTCAGCGATGCTAGGCTTATTGACGGTGATACAAACTATCTACAGCTTCGTGAGTTTGCACAGAAGTTAAAAGGGACTAAATCCCAGTTCAATGTGTACTGGGATTCAAAGGCATCAGTAGCTGTTATACAGCCAGGTAAGCCTTATACAGGGGAAGCCCAATAAGTTAACAAGAAACCGCCCAAGGTTTACCTTGGGCGGTATTTTATATCAGTGGGGAAGTGCATCCATCTGTTCCTTAATATCATCTCTTGGAGGCATCCTGCTTCTTCTTGAAGCATTCCTAAGTCTTAAAGGTACATGGGCCCAGTTTAAAGAGGCTTCTTGTGTTTTAGACACAAGGGAGGGAACATCTTCAGGCTCATTTAAATCCGTGGAATAGGCATTTGCATTATCCACCATCATGGCTAAGTAATCTGGGTTATCTAAAAGTGGACAGGGCCTTAATAAATTTCTGTTAAAGGGCTGATGAGCTCTATACTGTTGAAACAATGGAGACTGCAAAGCTTCAAGGAGAGTTTTTTCTCTTATGTTGGAGTCTGAGTAATGTATAAAGGCACAAGGCTCATAATCTCCGTTAGCATTGATATGAAGGTAATGTCTTCCTCCTGCAATACATCCTGCTACGTATTCGCCATCGTTCCAAAAGTCCATGGTGAATATGGGCTTTGTGCTTCTGAAGGCTCTTATCTGATGGTACATATATTCTCTCTGGGAGCTGTCAGCTATTAAGTTTACAGGCGCATTTACACCAACAGGTATATATGTAAAGTACCAACAGAACTTTGCTCCAAGATTAATTATGTGGTCCATAAAGGCTTCGCTTCCTAAGACTAAAGCGTTATCCTTTGTATAGCAGCAGGAGACTCCGAAAAGAAGCTTATGCTCTTTGAGAATTTTTATGGCATCAATGATCTTATCATAGGTGCCTTCTCCTCTTCTTTTATCGTTTTCTTCCTTAAAGCCTTCTAGGCTTATGGCAGGTACGAAGTTTTTCACTCTAAGCATCTCTTTGGAAAAAGCTTCATCTATAAGAGTGCCGTTTGTAAAGGCAAGGAAGGCGCAATCTTGATTTTTCTCGCAAAGTTTGATTATGTCATCCTTTCTTATTAAGGGTTCTCCTCCTGAAAGTACGTAAGTATATACTCCAACTTCCTTTCCTTGGGAGACAACATCGTTAAGTTCTTCCAAAGAAAGATTGAGACCTTTTTTATAGTCACCTGCCCAGCATCCTGTGCAGTGAAGATTACAATTAGTGGTGGGGTCCATAAGGATGGCCCAGGGGACATTACATTGTAGCTCTTTTGCAAGTCGTCTTTGCTTAGGGGAGCCCAGCATACTGCCGTTAACTACCACATTGCAAAAAATAGTCTTTCTCACATCGGTATCAATGTCATCCCAAAGACTTTTAACCAGTTTGGTCCAGTTATTGTTAGGATTACTAAGGGTTTCATAGACTGCATTAATTTGATACTTAAGGCCGCCTTCTTTATCATGGTTTTTAAGCCAGCGGATTATTTTTAGAATGTTTTCATCGGGATTTTTGTCTATGTAGGAAATAACTCTATTTAAAGCATAGCAAAACATCTTCTCCCGGATTGTAAGATTGGCCATTTATCTCACTCCTTCCCTTGAACTTTATTACCAATCAATCAATATGGGTTAATAATATTATAGCACGAAAGTGGAAATATAAATAAGGATAGAAGTAATTATGGTATAATAGTTTCATTCATTTATGAAATAATTATACTTGGAGAAATATACGGTATATGAATAGAAGGAAATACAAAGACAAAGAATATAGTGTAAGAGAGATAAAAAATCTGCGGGAGCTTCTTGATTCCAGTGCAGTCTTATATCAGGACAGAACAAGTTTTATGGAAAGATATGAAGAAGGAAAGGAATTTGAAAAGATTTCCTACTGGCAGTTGAAGCAGGATGTGGATGCTCTTGGTACTGCATTAATCAGCATGGGGCTTAAGGACAGGAAGATAGCCGTCATAGGTGACAACAGTTATTATTATGTGGTCACATATTTTGCCGTAGCAAACGGTACAGGTGTAATCGTTCCCATTGATAAGGAGTTGCCGGAGAATGAGGTTTTGAATCTGATAGAAAGAGCAGGCGTAAGTTGTGTTGTCTTTGATGACAAGCTTTCTCCCATGATGAAAAACTTTCAAGAAAAGGTAAATACACTTGAGCACTTTATATCCATGGGCAGGAAAAACGGAGATTTCGGAAGGCATATTTCAGAAATTATTGATATGGGGAAGGTAATGCTTTCAAGCGGAGACTCCTCCTTTATAAAAGCAGAGATAGATGAGGAAAAGATGTGCTCCCTGCTTTTTACTTCAGGGACTACGGGCATGGCAAAGGGTGTAATGCTGAGCCACAAAAATATAGCAGCGAATGTATATAACCTGTCCAAGTACGTTAATATCAAGTATCCCGGCACAGGACTTTCTGTGCTTCCCATGCATCACAGCTATGAGATGACCTGTCACATAATGGCGGGGCTCTATCAAGGTATAACCATAGCAATATGTGAAGGCTTAAGGCATATAGCAAGCAACCTTGTGGAAGTAAAGGCCACGGTAATGCTGGGAGTGCCTTTAGTCTTTGAGGCTACTCATAAAAAAGTAATGAAACAGGCCCAGGCATCGGGGAAAGGTGTCACAATCAGAAGGGCTATTGAGCTTTCCAAAAGACTGAAGCTTTATAACAGAGGTGATACGGCTAAGAAGCTGTTTACCGATGTCCATAAAGCAACGGGAGGTCATATCGGTCTTTTCATATCGGGAGGAGCTGCTATCAATCCTGAAGTTATTAAGGATTTTGAGGCAATGGGCTTCCCTATGATTCAAGGATACGGTATGACTGAGAATGCCCCCATCATAGCGGTGAACAAGGATATGTACAGTAAGGCTGAATCGGTAGGATTTCCGCTTCCCGGAACTGAGGTTATGATTTCTGATCCTGATGAGCAGGGAACGGGGGAGATAATATGTAAGGGGCCCAGCGTTATGCTTGGATACTACGAGAACAGAGAGGAAACTCAAAGAGTTCTTAAAGAAGGCTGGCTTTACACGGGAGATTACGGTTATTTTGATGATGACGGAATGCTTTACATTTCAGGAAGAAAGAAAAGTGTAATCGTAACCAAGAACGGAAAAAATATTTTCCCTGAAGAGGTGGAGTTCTATTTAACAGAGAGTGAATATATCCTTGAGGCGCTGGTGTTCGGTGAAGATGACATAGATGGGGATGTGGTTATAAAGGCAATTTTGTTTCCTAATTTTGAACTGCTGATGGAAGAAAAAGGAGAACAGTCAGATGAGGAAATAAAGAAACTCTTGAAGGAGGAAATAGACCGTATTAACGATTTCATGCCTCTATATAAACGGGTAAGGCGTTTTGGCATAAGGAAGCTGGAATTTGAAAAAACTACTACCAGAAAGGTTAAACGTTTCAGTCCGTTGAATTATGAATATGATTTTTAACAGTAAGAGGGGATAAGAAGAGGAGGATTATTATGGAAGATATGGGAAAAGAAGAATATGAAGAACTGAAAAGAAAGGATATGGAAAAGGCGGAAGCCTTTGCCAAAGAAATTCGTGACAGCAAAGACCCTATGTACAGGTACAAGGATTCAAGACCTGTTATGGACATTAAGCATATGATTGAATCAAGCGTTGAGCTTTACGGAAAAAGACCTGCATTTCACGTGAAGCGAGTTCCTTTAGGTGAATATGAGCCTGTTACTTATGAACAGATGCTTTTAGATATGAACGGCCTTGGCACCGCTCTTATAACAGGTGGTTTAAAAGGTAAAAGGATTGGAGTAATCGGAGAGAACAGTTACATGTGGGCAATTACATATCTTGCGGTGGTAGGTGGCACGGGAGTGGTTGTTCCTTTGGATAAAGAGTTACCGGAAAAGGATCTTAAAGGAATTGTTAAGGAAGCAGAGTTAAGCTGTGTGGCTTTTGATAAGAAATTTGAAAAGCTGTTTAAAGAGGTAAAGGCGGACCCTGAAAATGAGCTTGAGGTTCTAATAGGTCTTGAAGCGGGGGAGAGCAACGAAGAGGTTTTCTCTTGGAAAGACTTTGTTGAAAAAGGCAAGAAGGCTGTGGCAGAAGGAAACAGGGATTTTATTGATGCCCAGATCAACAGCCAGGAAATGAGTATTCTGCTGTTTACTTCAGGAACCACAGGAACAAGCAAGGCAGTAATGCTGTCTCACGAAAATATTTGTGTGGATTTAATGAGCCTGCCCACATTGCTTGTTGTACATCCTGAAGATATTTTCTTCAGCATGTTGCCCGTTCACCACACCTATGAATGTACGGCGGGATTTCTTATGCCTCTCTATAAGGGGGCTTCCATTGCATACTGTGAAGGACTTAAATATATAGTCAAAAATCTTTCTGAGGCAAAGCCTACCATGTTTTTAACAGTTCCTTTAGTAATTGAGAACATGCATAAGAAAATATGGCAGAATGCAAGAAAGTCAGGCAAAGCAGATACCTTGAGAAAGATGATGAATTTAAACAGAAAGCTTAAGAAGGTGGGCATAAATATTTCCGGTATTTACAACAAGCAGATTATGGCCCTCTTTGGCGGAAGATTAAGGATGCTCATTTCAGGAGGAGCAGCAATTCTTCCTTCCATATTAGATGATGTTAATGACTGGGGAGTAACGGCACTTCAAGGCTACGGCCTTACAGAGTGTGCCCCCATGTGCGCTTTAAATCCTGACAAGAACGCTAAAAGCGATTCTCTGGGGTATATTCCTCCCGGCATGGAGTTTAAGGTTTATGAAGCTGACCCTGAGACCGGTATTGGAGAGCTCTGTGTTAAGGGCGGAAATGTAATGCTGGGTTACTATAATAATCCTGAGGCTACAGCCCAGGTCATAAGAGACGGATGGTTCAATACAGGAGACTTAGGCTACGTGGATAAAGAGGGATACATTTACTTAACAGGTAGAAAGAAGAATGTAATAATAACTGCAAACGGTAAAAATATTTATCCTGAGGAGCTGGAATTCATGCTGTCTGAAATTCCTCTTATATCAGAGTCCATGGTATGGGGCTTTAATGAGCAGGGCCACGATACTTCCATTGTGGCAACAGTAAGGGTGGATGAGGAAGAACTTTCAGAGCTTACAGGAGGCAAGACTCTCTCAGACATTACAGATAAAGAAATTCTTGAAATGCTCTGGAAAGAGGTGGATGTGAGAAATGAGGAGCTTCCTGTCTGGAAGAAGGTTAAGAAGCTTATAATCAAGAGAGATGAGTTTGATAAAACGACAGGTAAGAAAATTAAAAGATATGTGGAAGGGAATAAAGGCTGATAAATGAATCGTTACCCCCAAGTTACAGTAGACTTAAAAAAACTGCTGCATAATGTGAAGGAAGTCGTGGCTTTAGGTAAAGCAAGCCAGGTGGAAATTACAGGGATAATAAAAGGTTTCACAGGTATTCCTGAAGCATCCTTAATGTTTCAGAAAGGAGGATGCACCATGGTGGGCTCTTCAAGGCTTGAGCAGCTTGAAAGGGCAAAAGAAATTGGAGTGACCATCCCTCTTATGCTAATCAGGATACCCATGTTGTCAGAAATTGAGGAAGCTGTAAAGGTGGCAGATTCAAGTCTTAATTCAGAGAGGGAAGTTCTTGAAGCTCTTAACAAGGAAGCGGGAAAACAGGGGAAGAACCACGGCGTAATCCTGATGGCAGACTTAGGTGATTTGCGGGAAGGCTTTTGGGATAAAGAAGAGCTTATAAACACAGCCTCTTATGTAGAAAATAATCTTAAAAACTTAACCCTCCTTGGTATCGGTACCAACGTGGGCTGCTACGGCTCTGTGGCGGCAACACCTTCAAAGCATCAGGAGCTGGTGGATTTGAAGGATGATGTGGAAAAAGAGATAGGAAGACCTTTGAAAATAGTTTCGGGAGGAGCAACATCTTCTATCCCAAGACTGATGGAAAACAATATGCCGGAAGGTATAAACAACATAAGGGTGGGGGAAGGAATCATTTTAGCCAAAGACTTAAGGGACCTTTACGGTTACGATATGAGCTTCATGTATCAGGATGTGTTTACTTTAAAAGCCGAAGTTATAGAAATTAAGACTAAGCCCTCCTATCCTCAAGGAGAGATTATGTTTGATGCTTTTGGCAACAAGCCTGAGTACGTGGATATAGGTGTTAGGAAACGGGGGCTTCTGGCCATGGGAAAGGTTGACTACGGGTACCTGGAAAACATTTATCCCAGAATGAAAGGTGTAAAAGTTCTGGGAGCCTCAAGCGACCATACCATAATTGATATTGAAGATGTAGAAGAGGATATTAAGATAGGCGATATTTTAGAGTTTGATCTGTCCTATGCCAGCATCGTCTTTGTTACTAATTGTGAAAATGTAAGAATAGTGATTAAGGAATAAATGAAATTTGAAAAGGGAAAAGGCAGACGGTTAAAGGTCTGCCTTTTTTAGTGCTCTCCGGTAATCTTGTTTAATGTCTATTACAAAGAGGTGTTTAAGCTCTCCTTTGTATTAATTTGTTTTATTTTTACAGGTGCTACGGAATAAAGAATTCCCATAAGCACAAGACTGCTTCCCAAAATGTAATTTATGGTAAGAGTTTCTCCCAATATGAATATTCCAAGGACCGAGGACACAACAGGCTGAAGGGGTAAAAACAGTGAAGAGGTGCCTGCATCTATTATGGAAAGTCCCTTGTTCCAGGAATAAAGGGCTGCCGCTGTACAGACTATACCGATAAACAAAACGAGAAAGATTACTGACAGAGGAATACCTGTGAAGGAAAACTTGGTTACATACAGTTCTGCCATGGAAGTTGGAAGAGCTAAAAGAAGACCAAAGGCCATGCTGTAGATTGTAACTGATAGAGCATCATACTTGGTACAGGCTTTTCTCATGATGATGGAGCCGTAGGACCATGCGGTTACAGAGCCTAAATTAACTGCTACCCCAAGAAGGTCTCCTCTTGATACGCCGCCTATTATGATTATTGCACCTAGAATAGTAAGGGCTACTGAAGCAAGCTTTCTGGCCGTAAGAGCCTCCTTTAACAGCAAAGCTGCAAAGAGCACTGTAAGAATTGGATTTATGCTGTTAAGAAGTGAAGAAAGGGAGGCTTCGCTCAAATAGTTTCCTAAAAGCTGTAAGGATACGGCCAGGTAGTATGCAATTCCTCCGATTAAGAATATATACTTTCTATCCTCCTTTAAGATTTTGTCCATTTTCATTCTTCGGGATACGAAAAGAAGAGTGGAAAGGCCGATTATATACCTTAGGGAAAGAAGAACAGTAACAGGAAGATAGTCTAAAACGATTTTCCCCGCCACATAAAGGCTGCCCCAGGCAGATACCGCAAAAATTATATATATGTAAGCAGCACTTTTACTTCCGTTCACGTCTTTCTCCCCTTTATTATATGTGTATCTTGCTTTATTATAGTGAGAAGAGTATCATTAGTAAAACGAGATTATTTAATGATAACTATGAGAAAATGTAATGATAGGTAAGGCGAATGGATACGAAGAAACTGGAAGTGCTTTTAAAAGCAATCGACAGTGGGAGCCTTACAAAAGCTGCCGCTGAATCAGGCTACACGCAGTCGGGAATTTCCCATATGATTTAGGCCCTTGAACAGGAGGTTGGTTTTTCTCTTCTTGAAAGAAGCAAGAAGGGAGTGGAACCTACACCTTCCGCACTTTTACTTTTACCTTTGATCAGAGAAATGG
>JAAZGD010000073.1 GCA_012511395.1 Clostridiales bacterium | reverse complement strand
CTGAAATACTTTTTTATTTCGCCAAGAATAGTGGGCGTCGCAAAACTTGAAAAGGCAAACCCTTTATCAGGGTCAAACCTTTCAACGGCAGAGATAAGCGCCAACGCTCCCACTTGATACAGGTCATCGTAGCTGACGCCTTTCCCCAAATATTTTTTTATGAGAACATCTACCATGTACAGGTTGTCTTCCACAAGCTTGTTCCTGATTTCTACGTCGCCTGTGTTTCTGTACACCTTAAACAGATTTGCAGTTTCCATCAACACTTCCTTTAAGGTGAGTTTTATTTACACTTCTCTTCTTTCTTTCCTTTTTTCCATCACCAGCGTTCTTGTCCCTTTGGAATCATCAGTCAACGTTACTTCATCCATAAGGGAACTAAGTATAAACATGGCAAGCTCTCCGTCATCAGGACATCTTGCACACATTTTGCAGGCTCTGCCCTGCTCCAAAACCTCGCTGCTGTCACCTGATATGCTTATATCAAGGACATCATCTTTTGCTCTTACAAGAACAAGGAAGCGACAGGCCCATCCGTCAAGGCCGTGACAACATATGATCTTGCATGCTTCTGTAACAGCAATGCTAACATCTTCCACCTCTATTAAGGAAAAGCCGGCGGAGTTGGCATAGGACGCAATTGCTGCGCGGACTGCTGTTATACTGTCTTTGTCTCCCGGTAGAGAGAATCTTAATCTGTCGGGCATTCTACATTCCTCCTGGATCTGCATCCTCTAATTTTTTTCAATATCCAAGGATACTTGAGGACCTCCTTTTTCTATTTCTTCGTCCTCTTTTATAACTTTGGCTAAAGCTATTAAGTTTACATCCTCTTTAACCTTCATAATCTTTACCCCTTGAGTAGCTCTGCCAAGCTTTGAAACATCTTTAGCTTTAATTCGTATGATTATTCCGTCAGAGTTTATTAGAAGAACCTCATCCTCTTCCGCCACCACCATGGCGCCTACAAGCTCCCCTGTCTTTTTAAACTTGGCTTTGTCATAGGTTAAAAGACCTTTTCCTCCTCTTGCCTGAATCTTATACTCCTTCGTGGCCGTTCTTTTACCGTATCCATTTTTTGTAACCACGAGAAGCTCCTGATTCTTCTGAACCAGTGCCATGGAAACTACCTCATCTCCTTTTTCAAGGTTAATAGCTCTTACGCCTCCTGCTGATCTTCCCATGGCTCTCACATCTTTTTCCGAGAAGCAGATACTTTTCCCATTTTTAGTTACTATTATAACATCATCGTCTCCTCTGGTCTCCCCGATTCCTATCATTTCGTCTCCGGGTTTTAAATTAATGGCAATAAGACCTGTTTTTCTGTTTGTATCAAACTGAGAAAGAGGCGTCTTTTTAATAGTCCCTTGTTTTGTAACCGCTATTAGAAATCTATCTTCAGAAAAATCCCTGATGGGAATTACTGCCGTAATTCTTTCCCTCTGCAAGAGATTTAAGAAGTTTACGGCAGGCGTTCCTCTTGCCGTACGACTTGCCTCAGGTATTTCGTAAGCCTTCAATCTGTGGGCTTTTCCTGTGTTTGTAAAGAACATCAGATAATCATGGGTTGAGGTCATAATCAGGTCTTTCACGAAATCATTGTCCCTGGGAGCTACTCCGATTATTCCCTTTCCTCCTCTTTTCTGAGTTTTATAAGTATCTGTAGTAACCCTTTTTATATAGCCTAAATACGTTAGGGTTATGGCCACCTTTTCTTCCTGAATAAGGTCGCCTTCATCCATATCGCCTTCGGCGGCAACGATTTTAGTTCTTCTCTCATCGCCGTACTTCTTCTTGATTTCCAGCATCTCATCCTTGATTACCCCCATAAGGAGATCTTCGTTTTCAAGAAGTCTTATGAAATATGCAATCATCTTTTGAAGGTCCTGGTATTCCCTTTCAATCTTTTCTCTTTCAAGTCCTTGAAGTCTTGCTAAACGCATATCAAGAATGGCTTGAGATTGAACCTCTGTTAAGGAAAACCTCTTCATCAGCTTTTCCTTGGCATCGTCGTGGCTTGCCCTTATAACCTTGATCACCTCGTCTATATTATCCAAAGCAATTTTCAGCCCTTCAAGGATATGAGCTCTGGCTTCTGCTTTTCCTAAATCAAATTTTGTCCTTCTTGTAAGGATATCTTTTTGATGAAGGATATATTCGGAAAGGATTTCCTTAAGGTTTAAGACTCTGGGTTCTCCCTTTACTAAAGCCAACATAATCATGCTGAAGCTTTCCTGAAGCTGAGTATGCTTATAAAGCCTGTTTAACACCACTCTGGGGTTTGCATCTTTTTTTAATTCAATAACTATTCTGGTGCCCTGGCGATTGCTCTCATCCCGAATGGTGGAAATACCTTCAACCTTTTTATCCTTAACAAGCTCTGCAATTCTCTCCTGTAAAATTGCCTTGTTTACCTGGTAAGGTATTTCTGTTACTACGATTTGCTGCCTTCCTCTGTTAGTCTCTTCAATCTCACAGTTCGCCCTTACAACAACTCTGCCTCTTCCTGTCTTATATGCTTCCTTTGCTCCCGACTTTCCTAAAATTGTTGCACCTGTTGGAAAATCAGGACACTTAACATGCTTCATTAAATCTTCAATGGAAGCATCAGGTTTATCAATAAGCTTAACAGTTGCATCTATTACTTCCGACAGGTTGTGTGGAGGTATGGATGTAGCCATGCCAACAGCAATACCGTTTGAGCCGTTAACCAAAAGGTTTGGGAATCTTGCGGGAAGCACTGTAGGCTCCTGTTCTTCTCCGTCAAAGTTAGCCATGAAATCTACAGTATTTTTATCTATATCCCTCAACATTTGAAGAGCAAGAGGCGTCATTCTGGCTTCCGTATAACGCATGGCCGCTGCTCCGTCCCCATCAACGGAGCCGAAGTTTCCATGACCGTCCACCAGCATATATCTTATGGAAAAATCCTGAGCCATTCTAACCATAGCATCGTAAATAGAGCTGTCGCCGTGAGGGTGAAACTTACCCATAACTTCACCCACTATACGGGCTGATTTTTTATGAGGCTTGTCGGGAGTTACAGAAAGCTCATTCATTCCATATAAAATTCTTCTGTGAACAGGCTTCAGTCCGTCTCTTACATCAGGAAGGGCTCTTCCTACTATTACGCTCATGGCGTAGTCTATATAGGACTCCTTCATTTCATTGTGAATTTCACTTTGAATGATTCTTCCCTTATCTATGTCATCCATTAAATTAGCCATTAAGCCTCCTCCTTAAATGTCAAGGTTTGCATATCTTGCATTATCTTCAATAAATTTTTTCCTGGGAGCTACCTTATCGCCCATAAGAGTTGTAAACACTTCGTCTGCCGCCGCCACATCCTCTAAAGTGATTTGTTTTAAGGTTCTCTTTTCATAATCCATGGTAGTTTCCCACAGTTGATGAAAGTCCATCTCTCCAAGCCCCTTGTACCTTTGTATATCAATTTTCCCCGGAGTTTCCCCCATCTTTTCCATTAGCTTGTCCTGCTCTCTTTCGCTGTATGTATATATGATCTCTTTACCTCTCTTCACCTGATAAAGAGGAGGAAGTGCCGCATATACATGACCTTCCTCTATGAGCGGCGTCATATATCTATAGAAGAAGGTAAGAAGCAGTGTTCTTATGTGAGCGCCGTCCACGTCAGCATCTGTCATAATTATGATTTTATGGTATCTTAATTTTTCAAGATCAAAGTCTGAGCCTATGCCGCAGCCAAAAGCTGTAATCATATTCTTAATCTCTTCCGAGTTTAGAATTTTATCGAGCCTTGCCTTTTCCACATTTAAAATCTTTCCCCTTAAAGGCAAAATGGCCTGTCTGGCCCTGTCCCTGCCCTGCTTTGCGCTGCCTCCTGCAGAGTCTCCCTCCACAAGAAATATTTCAGATCTTGCAGGATCTCTTTCCTGACAATCAGCCAACTTCCCAGGAAGGGAATTGTCGTCCAGAACTCCCTTTCTTCTCGTAAGCTCTCTTGCTTTTCTGGCAGCTTCTCTTGCTCTTGCCGCTCTTAAGCATTTGTCCAATATGATTCTTGCCTGCTGCGGGTTTTCCTCCAAAAATGCCGTCAGGTGTTCGTTGGTGTTGGTTTCAACAAAACCTCTGATCTCGGAGTTCCCCAGCTTGCTCTTGGTCTGGCCTTCAAACTGAGGTGACAAGAGCTTAACGGAAACGATTGCAGTTAAACCTTCTCTCACATCTTCTCCTGTAAGAGGATCATCGTTATCCTTTAAAAACTTGTTTTTCCTTGCATAGTCGTTAAACACTCTTGTGAGAGCCGATTTAAAACCTATAAGATGGGTGCCCCCTTCAGTAGTATTAATATTATTTGCATAACAAAGTATCAGTTCGTTATATCTGTCTGTATACTGCATGGCTATTTCCACTTCCATCTCATTTTTCGATACCTCGAAGTAGATTATGTCATTGTGGATAACCTGCTTGTTCTGATTTTGATGCTTTACAAATTCCCTGATTCCGCCTTCATAATGAAAGACTTCTTTTTTCTTTCTGTCCTCTCTTTTATCCTCAAGGGTAATTTTCACTCCCCTGTTTAAAAAGGCCATCTCTCTTAATCTATGCTCCAGGGTATAAAAGTCATAATCCACCTCATCAAAAATTTCAGGATCAGGCCAAAACGTGGTGGTGGACCCAGTTTTTTCGGTCTCCCCTATTTCTTCAAGGGCCGTTATTGCCTTTCCCCTGCTGTAGGTTTGAGAATATTCCTTTCCGTCTCTTTTTATCTCAACCACCATTTTTGAGGAAAGAGCGTTTACTACAGAAGCTCCTACGCCATGGAGGCCTCCGGAAACCTTATAGCCTGAGCCTCCAAACTTTCCTCCCGCATGAAGAACGGTGTGAATAACCTCTACTGCAGGAAGCTTAAGCTTGCTGTGAAGGTCAACAGGCATTCCTCTTCCGTCGTCCTCCACCCTTATGGAGTTATCGGCCTGAATAATTATGGATATGTGGGAACAGTACCCTGCAAGGGCTTCGTCCACAGAGTTGTCTACTATTTCATATACCAGATGATGTAATCCTCTTGGCCCTGTTGAGCCTATATACATTCCCGGCCTTTTTCTTACAGGTTCCAGGCCCTCAAGAACCTGGATCTGCTCAGCCGTATATAGCTGTTGTTCAATATTCGGTGTCATATTTTTCTCCTTAAGGGTTGCTTATATGTCCTTCTGACATACACTACATATTGTACCTTAAAACCCTACATTTTACAACATATTATCTTAAAATGACGATGATACCGATATCCTGTTGTTTCTTGTCTTAAATCGGCTCTTTTTATGGTAAAACACCTCTAATATTTCAAGATATATGTCAATAGAAAAGGCGAGTTTTCTCGCCTTTCTGTTTTTTTTACAAAAACCCCTACATTTCGATATATTATTTTAAAAAGCTCCTGTCATATCCTTGAAGCTTTCATCTACTAAAAATATATCATCCTCCACATCATTTCCTACGCTTATTATATTCATCAAGGTCTGGGAATCCTTGTCATTTATGGACAATGCAACCCAAATATCCCCCAAAAAGTAGAAGGTTATCTCTTCCTCTTCTCCCTTCAAGGTTTCTGCTTCCAGCATTTCTCCCATCATCTCTTCTAAAGACACACTTATTTCGTAGTTATCCAGATCCTTTTTTATGAAGGAGAAAAAATTCTCTGCTTCTGCTTTTTCCGAGGTTTTCACATATAACCCATGGTCTTTATACACTACAAAGTTCCCATCCTCGTTTGTTATGAGGCTTACTATGCCTGCCTCTTTGTCTTTCGTATCAATTCTCACATTATTATCTTTAATGTAAAGGTCCACATGTACGTTTTCATCCATATAGGAAGTTTCAAAGGAAATATACACAGGGTTATGCTCTATATCCAAAACACCGTTGAGAATCCCTTCATACTTGTACACAACCTCATCTTCCCCATTTTCCACGGTGTTGCCGCCGCAGCCTGAAAAGGCTACAGCCATCACCAAAAGGAGCCCTAAAAACAAAGTAATTCCAATTCTTTTCTTAATCATTTTGTAAAACAACCTCCCCTTGAGTAACCTTATACACATTTCCTTTAGAAAGCATACTTTTAAGCTCCTCTGAAAGCTCAGCAGATGTAATAAATACCTGAACATCCTTTAAGGTGTTAATCAAATACTTCTGCCTTCTGGAATCAAGCTCGCTTAGCACATCGTCAAGCAACAGGATGCCTTCCTCCTTAGTCTCTTCCTTTATTAATTTAAGCTCGGAAAGCTTCAATGCTAATGCCGCAGTCCTTTGCTGACCTTGAGAGCCGAAGCTCCTTAAGTCCTTCCCGTTAACTAAAAGCTTTAAATCATCTCTGTGAGGGCCCTTTGTGGTAGTCCCCCTTAACCTGTCAATTCTTATAGAATGCTTCAAGGCTTCATAAAGATTCCCTTCCATGCCTCTTTCATAGATAATTCTTAAATCCTCTTTTCCTTCCGATAAATCATAGTGAATCTTACTGCATATCTCCTCCAGCTTCTTTACATATTCTTCCCTGTCCGTTATTATAGGCTCTGCATAATTTGAAAGGCTTTTATCCCAGACCTCCAAAGCATCATCCTTTACCTTTTTCTCCTTTAAAAGTGCATTTCTTTGGGCCAAAGCTTTTTTATAGCTGGCTAAATTTCTAAGGTATGAAGGCTTTAAAAGGCTTATCTCTCTATCTATAAATCTTCTCCTTTTCTCAGGCTCATCCTTTACTATTTTTAAATCCTCAGGAGAAAAGATTACTGTATAAATGTGTTGCAAAAGCTCGGAGCTTTTTAAAGCCTTTACTCCGTCTATCTTAATGGCCTTCTGATCCTCTGAAAGGGCAATCTCAACAGTAAGCCTTTCACCGTCTTTTAAAGCAGTTACCTCCACTCTAAAGAAGGGTGCTTCAAACCTTATCATCTCGGTGTCCTTTGAGGTCCTGAAGGATTTTCCAAGGGAGGACAAGTAAATCCCTTCCAGAAGATTGGTTTTCCCTTGAGCGTTATCTCCAATAAATATATTAACTTTTGGATTAAGCTCCAAAGTCAGGTTTCTGTAATTTCTAAAATCCTTAAAGTTAAGCTTTGCTATTTCCATTTAGACCATACCTTCATCTATTCTTTTCTCTTTTTCGTTTTTCAAGATAAACTAAAAGCACGTTTATATCAGCAGGAGACACTCCTGAAATCCTTGAAGCCTGACCTATGGATAAAGGCTTAACCTTATTAAGCTTTTGTCTTGCTTCTATTCTAATGCCCTTTATCTCCTCATAGGGTATTTCCTCAGAGAGGCTTATTCCCTCCAGTTTTTTAAACCGTTCAATCTGGCTTTGCTGTTTTTGAATATAGCCTTCATACTTTATGTTTACCTCCACCGTGTCCTTCTCATCTCTTGTTAAAGGCTCCTTTGGAGGATAATAGCCTATTAAATAATCATAGGAGATTTCCGGCCTTTTTAAAAGTTCTGCCAAAGAAATCCTGTTAATAACCTTGGAGCTGTCTTTGTCCATAAGTACAGGATTTATTTCCCCGGGCCCCACCGTTGTTTTTAAAAGCCTGTCCGTTTCTCTTAAAACTGCTTCCTTCTTTTTCTTAAACCTTTCATATCTTTCTTCCGTTACCAAGCCTATTTCATGTCCCTTTTCAGTCAAGCGCAGGTCTGCGTTATCCTGTCTTAATAAGAGTCTGTATTCTACTCTTGATGTCATAATCCTGTAAGGCTCCAAGGAACCTTTTGTAACAAGGTCGTCTATTAACACGCCTATATAGCCTTCGCTTCTGTCAAGAATAAAAGGCTCTTTCCCATCAAGCTTAAGTGATGCATTTATCCCCGCCATTAAGCCTTGAGCTGCCGCTTCTTCATAGCCTGAGCTTCCGTTAAATTGACCGGCACAAAACAGGTTTTCAATCTCCTTATATTCCAGGTTTAAATTTAAGTAACCCGCATCTATACAGTCATACTCTATGGCATAAGCGGGCCTTACTATTTCAAGATTTTCAAGCCCATCTATGGTTTTATAAAACTCCTGCTGCACGTCTTCAGGAAGGCTTGTGGACATACCTTGAATATATACTTCATCCGTATATAGGCCTTCCGGCTCAATAAAAAGCTGATGCCTTTCCTTGTCAGCAAATCTCTTTACCTTGTCTTCAATGGAAGGACAGTACCTTGTACCCACTCCTTCAATCTGCCCTCCAAAGAGGGCCGACTTTTCAAAATTATTTCTTATGATTTCATGGGTTCTTTCATTTGTATAGGACAGCCAGCAGGAAACCTGATCTCTTTCAATCTTATCTGTCATAAAGCTGAAAGGGACTATATCAGAATCTCCTTTTTGCTCCTCCATCTTATTATAATCAAGGCTTTTTCCTAAAGCTCTTGCGGGAGTTCCCGTCTTAAACCTTTGAAGCTTCATTCCTTTTTTCTTTAGATTATCTGACAACTCCACCGTTGATGAAAGGCCGTTAGGCCCCGCTTCAAAAACTCTGTCCCCAATAAAAATTCTGCCTCTTAAAAATGTACCCGTGGCAATAATCACCGCTTTTGCTTTATACACAGCCCCCGTCTTTAAGACTACACCCTTAACCTTATTATCTTCCACTATTATGTCCACTGCTTCACCTTGCTTTAACCAAAGGTTCTCCTGGTTCTCCAAGGTTTTCTTCATGGTTTAATGGTAATCATTTTTATCGGCTTGTGCTCTTAAGGAGTGAACGGCAGGACCCTTTGCCGTGTTCAACATCTTTGACTGAATTAAGGTCTTATCCGTAACAATGCCCATCTCTCCTCCCAGTGCATCTATCTCTCTCACAAGGTGGCCTTTTCCTGTGCCACCTATGGAAGGGTTGCAGGAAAGCATGGCCACTGCTTCAAGGTGAGAAGAAAATATTAAGGTTTTCTTTCCAAGGCGAGCGCAGGCAAGGGCTGCTTCACAACCTGCATGACCTGCCCCTATAACTACCACATCGTAGTCTCCCATTTCATATTTTCTCATACTACTTCCCAAGGCAGAACCTTTCAAAAATTTCTTTTAATATATCTTCCTTCACAGTCCTTCCCAATATTTCTCCTATCCTTAAAAATCCTTCCTTAATATCTATCTCCACAATATCAAGGGGCTGATTATCCTTTATTGCTTTAAGGCTGTCCTCAAGGCTGTCCATGGCCTTCTTTAACAGTTCGTAATGCCTGATGTTGGTTATGACTGCCTTCTCCAGACTTTCCGCATCTTCCCTTTCAACCATAAGACCTATTTCCTCTAAAAGCTCCTTAAGGCCCATGCTCTCTGTAATGCTTGTCTCTATAACAGGTGAATCAGGAAACAACAGTTTTGCTTCCTCTATGTTAACTGCTTTTCCCAGATCTCTTTTGTTTAGTAAAATAATGGACTTTTTATCTTTAATAAGCTCTGAAATCTCTCTGTCTTCCTTTTCTATTTCTACGCTTCCGTCAAGAAGGAGAACAACAAGATCCGACTCCTGAATTTTCTCCTTGGCCCTTTTTACACCTTCCTTTTCCACAGGGTTCTTTGTTTCTCTTATACCTGCCGTATCCATAATCCTTACAGGAATCCCCTCTATATCTAAAAGCTCTTCAATCGTATCTCTTGTAGTTCCGGGAGTTTCAGTTACAATTGCCCTTTCTTCCTTTAAAAGAGCATTCAACAAAGATGATTTGCCCACATTGGGTTTCCCCAAAATAGAGACCCTTAATCCCTCCCTTAAAATTCTTCCGCTGCTAAAGGTGTCTATAAGGTCCTTTATTTCTTCTTTAATGAGAGAAATTTTTTCTTTTAATTCCTCCTTATTAATGTCTTCCAAATCCTCTTCAGGATACTCTATTAAAACTGCAATCTGTACAAGGACTTCCTTTAAGCTTTCCAAAGCCTCATTAAGCTTATGGGAGGTAAAGCCTCCAAGCTGCTTTAAAGCCTGTTTATGTGCCAGCTCTGTTTTAGATGATATTAAATCCATCAAAGCTTCCGCCTGAGGAAGGTCCAGCCTCCCCTTAAGAAATGCCCTTTTCGTAAACTCACCGGGCTCTGCCAGGCTCCCGCCTTTTTCAATTAACAGACTGATTATTTTCTTAAGAGTAACGTGGGAGCTATGGGCTTGTATTTCACAGACATCTTCTCTCGTATATGTGTTCGGTCCCTTCATGAAAACAGCCATCACCTCATCTATAAGGCTGTCACCGTCTTTTATGTAACCGTAAGTAAACCTTCTGTTCTCCACTTCCTTTTTGTTTTTTGGTTCAAAAACACTTTGAAGAAGGCTCTTTGCATCAGGCCCCGATATTCTTATAACTCCTATTCCTGCCTCTCCTCTGGGAGTTGCTATTGCCACAATAGTGTTTTCCTTCATTTTCTTCCTTTAAAAAACAAGCCCGCAAAAATATTTTGCGAGCTATCAATCATGAGTATATCTATTTTTTCAGTTCAATGATAACCCTTCTGTACGGTTCTTCACCTTCGCTTCTTGTGGTGACCTTAGGATGATTCTGCAAGCTTGAATGAATAACCTTTCTTTCATAAGGATTCATAGGCTCAAGCTTCACCGACCTCTTACTTTTTGCAGCCTTGTCTGCAAGGCGGTTGGCAAGCTGGCTCAAGGTTCTTTCCCTCTTTGCTCTATAGTTCTCAGCATCCACCACAACCTTTACATACTTTTCTTTACCCTTGTTTACCACAAGGCTGGTTAAATATTGAATAGCATCAAGTGTCTGTCCCCTCTTGCCTATCATGGTTCCCGTATCTTCTCCTGTCAGCTCAATGAAAACAAACTCCTCGTTTCCTTTGGCATTTGCTTCTACCTTAAGCCCCATATTCTCTATGGTATCCCTTAGAAATCTTAAGCCGGGATGGTCTGTTAGTGCCACAAGATTTTCAGGCCTTTCGTCTAAGCCTAATATTCTTTCTTCCTTCTTATGGCTTTTATCAAGAACCTTTTCTTCTTCTACGCTCTCTTCTTTTTTTATTTCCTTTTTCTCTTCTTTATCAGCTTTGTATTCTGTATATTCTGCTGCATCTATCTTCTCTAAAGGAGGTTTTTCCTTTTCCTCCTTTTTCTTTATTTCAACTCTTACCTTCGCCAGTTTGTTCCCGATTCCAAAAAACCCTTTTGTAGGCTCCTCTAAAACTGTAACATCTACCTCATCTATTGAAACCTTCAGATCTGACAAAGCCAGCTTTACAGCTTCCTCTACGCTGCTTCCCCATTTTTCCGAATAATTCATTTTTCCCTCTTTTCCTATAGTTCCTTAACCTATTTCCCTTTGGTGCCTTAATCTATTTTACTTTGATTCCTTAATCTATAACTTTCTCTGCTGTTTAAGCTCAGCTTCTGCTTTCATTCTCGCTCTTAATTTATTAAGTCTTAAATTAAAGAGAATCTGCACACCTGTACCTATGAACCAGTACAAGGTAAGCCCCGACGGAAATGTTCTTCCCATCCACACGATCATGACGGGGAAAAAGTATTTCATAGCCTTCATCATGGTGGCCATCTGTCCTTGACCGTCAGGAGACTGCTGGGCCTGAGTTTGCTGAAATGAAATGAAAGTTGTTAACCCCGCTGCCACAGGCAAAACCCACTTGTCAGGTTGCGCTAAATCCGATACCCACAAAAACGCCTCGTGAACTGCCACAATCATCTGAGGGTCCTTCATATACATAAGAGGATTTCTCAAAAGCGCAAAAAGGCCAAAGATTATTGGCATCTGAATAAGCATGGGAAGACACCCTCCCATGGGATTAAATTTTTCTTCCTTATATAGCTCCATCATTTTCATGTTAAGCATTTCTTTGTCATGGGCGTATCTGTTTTGAATCTCTTTCATTTTAGGCTGAATAGCTGCCATGCCTGCTGTAGATTTAATCTGCTTTGCGTAAAGCGGATAAAGACAGAGCCTAACAACAAGAGTAAACAGTATTAAAGTAATTCCGTAGTTTTGAATGAAGTCATAAAGGAAGCTTAAAAGCCATCCTAAAGGTCCTGCCACTACTCCCATTATTCTGTAATACATTAATGTCCTCCTTAAGGTAACGGATCGTACCCACCATCATTCCATGGGTGGCACCTCAGTATCCTTTTAATTCCCAGATAATTGCCTTTAAAGAAACCGT
Organism: Clostridiales bacterium; assembly: GCA_012511395.1. GTDB lineage: Bacteria > Bacillota > Clostridia > Peptostreptococcales > Anaerovoracaceae > JAAZGD01. The sequence goes on along the minus strand of JAAZGD010000073.1, from coordinate 16,027 downwards.
ACTTCATTAATGCCTGAATGTAATAGGAGGAACAAGTGGGATAGAATCTGCAGGTTCTTGGAAACAAGGGTGATATAAGCTTCTGGTATGCTTTTATAAAAAAAACAAAGACATATTTCATTTTACTTCTATCTCTTTCAAAAGGCCGGCTCTTTCAAGGGCTCTCTTCATAGAAGAGTGTACCTCCTTACACTTTCTTTCAAGAATACTTTTTCTCGCTATAAAGATTAAGTCTTTTCCTTCTTTTATGAAAGGTGTAAGTTCTCTGAAGCTTTCCTTCATAAGCCTTCTGGCCCTGTTTCTTTCAACGCTCTTTCCAACTTTTTTGCTTGCTAAAAATGCCTGTCTTTTATAAGGAAGATTATTTTCAAGGTAATATAAAACAACATATTTTTCCGCAACGGATTTTCCCTTTTTATAAACAGAAGAAAAATCCTTATCTCTTCTCAACACTTCCTTTTTTAGCATTAGCCTGCTCCTAAAACAAAAAGGCCGCCAGTAGCGGTCTCTATGCTGATAAGGTTTTTCTTCCCCTTAATCTTCTTCTCTTCAAAACACTTCTACCGTTTTTCGTGCTCATTCTTTTTCTAAAGCCATGTTCTTTTTTTCTGTGTCTCACCTTTGGCTGAAAAGTTCTTTTCATCTTCCTGCCTACCTCCTTTTTTCCTTTTCCTTTCTCTAATTGAAAGGGCTGTCAGCTTAGTCTAAATTCCAACTGCTTAAGACGCCATATAATTATATAGGCGGTGGATATTTCTGTCAACGATTTTTCCCCGCGTTTTAAGGCTTTCGAGTCTCTTTAAAAGTACTAAATCTATATGTAGTTATTTGTCTCTGAATTACTAACAATTATATCCACAAGTAGTGGATAAAACAGCGAAAATTTTCTTTTCTTATGTTGCAATTTACTACTTGCCCTGTGGATAACTTTTGTATATCATATATTTACACAACTTAATTTTCTAAAAGGAATACCATGAAAGACTTGAATGAAAAATGGACAGGCGTCCAGAAAATTTTAAAGGACAATTTGCAGGATATAAGCTATGAAACTTGGTTTGCTCCGCTAACTCCCCTAAGAGTTGATGAACAAAACTTGAAGATTTATATTGATCCTTATGCCAGTATGAACCAAAACATATTGCAAAGCCGTTATATGCCCCTTCTTCAAAACACTATAGCCGAAGTTTTCAAACAGGATTATAAGGTTGTTTTTGAGTTTTTCAAGGGAAAAAGCGGCAGCAATGTAAGTTACGGCAATTTCAATGAAGAGTTTGACGGAGAATTTTATTTTAATCCCAGATATACCTTTTCATCCTTCGTTGTGGGAAACAACTCAAGATATGCCCACGCCGCCGCCCTTGCCGTTGCTACAATGCCTTCAAACGATTACAATCCCCTTTTTCTATATGGTCCCTCAGGTTTGGGCAAAACTCACCTGATGCATGCAATTGGTCATCATGTTCTTAAGAATTCTCCAAAGCTTAAGTCTCTTTACGTTTCAGCAGAGATGTTTACAAACGAGATGATTAAATCTATAAGCGAAAAGAAGACCGGTGAATTCAGAAACAAATACAGAAAAATAGATATATTGTTAATAGACGATATACAGTTTCTTGAAGGCAAGGAAGGTACTCAGGAGGAGTTTTTCTATACCTTTGAATCCCTTTATCAGGCAAATAAGCAGATAATTATATCTTCCGACAGGCCTCCCAACAAGCTTGTAAACTTTGATGAACGCTTAAGAGGCCGTTTTCAATGGAATATAGTGGCTGATATAAGCCCTCCTGATTTTGAAACCAGGGTTGCCATATTAAGGAAAAAAGCGGAATTGGAAGGTCTTTTTATAGAGGAGGATCTTCTTGATGTAATTGAACTTATATGTGAAAAGGTTAAGTTTAACATAAGGGAGCTTGAAGGTGCCTTTACCAGGATCATAACTTTTTCAAACCTTATGAACGAGCCTGTATCAAGAAAGCTGGCAAGGGAAGTTTTAAAGGACATATTGCTTTCTTCAGACTTTAATATAACGCCTGATACTATTAAGAAGACAGTTTGTAAATACTACTCTTTGAAGCCCGGAGATCTGGAATCTTCAAAAAGAAACAGGTCCATAGCCTTCCCTAGGCAAATATCCATGTTTTTAACCAGAGAGATGACAGATTTGTCTCTTCCTAAAATAGGTGAGGCTTTTGGCAACAGACATCACACCACCGTTTTATATGCTTGTGATAAAATACAAAAAGAGCTGGCGGACGATGAGCAGCTTAGAGAAATTGTTTATTTGCTTAGAAATCTAATAAATGGAAAACAGTAGAAGTTATCCTTTTTGTTAAGGAGTTTTTAATCTTTTTTCCACAGGTTTATTTCTTCTTTAAACCTTGAATTTTAAAGACTTTCTAAGGTTATAAACATATTAACAGCCCCTACTACTAAGACTACTAAGACTTAAAATATAACAATATCAGGTGAGGAGAAAAGAAATGAAATTTATATGCGAACAGTCTGAGCTTCAAAAAGCTTTAGTAACAGTATCAAAGGCAGTTACTCAAAAAACTACTATTCCTATACTTAAAGGTATTTTATTAAACCTTGAAGGCAACTTTTTAACTTTATCAGCTTCCGATCTTGATATAAGTATAGAAAAGAAAATAGAAATTAAAGGCTTAGAAGACGGCACCTGTGTTGTACCCTCAAGACTATTTATTGACATAATAAGGAAATTACCCGATGAAGTGGTGGAATTCAGTCTAATAGAGTTAAATCAACTTCTTATTAAAACCTCTAAAACGGAATTCAACATAACAACATTTAGCGGTGATGAATTTCCTAAAATCACTCAACATGAAAATGAAAATAACTTTTTCACCATGGATAAAAATGTTTTTAAAGATATGGTGAGAAAAACTTCCTTTGCAGCAAGCCTGGAGGACACGAAGGGTTTAATCGTAGGTATATTAATTGAAAGGGAAAAAGATTCATTTAATATGATTGCCTTAGATGGTTTTAGAATGGCAGTGGTAAGAGAAAAAATATCCAATGAAAAGGAAGAAAATATTATTATACCTGCTAAGCTTATGGATGAGATGAGCAGGATTATAACAGATGAGGATCCAAAGGAGGATGTAAAATTTTATATAGATACAAAGAAATCCTTAGTTTCTTTTGATAAGACAAAAGTAGTATTAAGACTGCTGGAAGGAGAATTCATTAAGTATAAGGATATTCTTCCAAAAGATATAAAAATTAAAATTAAGGTTTCAAAAAGAAATCTCCAGGAAGCTATAGAAAGAGCGGCGCTCTTCTCCAGGGAAGGAAGAAACAATTTAATTAAGTTTACAATAAGTGACACCTTGTTGGTAATAACTTCAAAATCAGAAGAAGGACATTTAAGAGAAGAGACTGAAATTGAAAAAATAGGAGAGGATCTGGAAATAGGCTTCAATCATAAATATATTTTAGATGTTCTTAAAGCGGTGGATGATGAAGATTTAATTATGGAATTTAACACACCTACAAGCCCCATGATCATAAAAAGAGAAAAAGATGATTATTATGAATACCTTGTTTTACCTGTGAGAATAAATGGATAAAATGAAGGACCTTGAAGAATTTCTAGAGAAAGAATGTCTTATTGAGAGGAAGAGAGTCTTGGAGCTCCTTCCTCTTTATTACCTTTATATGAAAAATCTATTAACCTTAAATGAAAAAATAAATCTTACGGCAATTAAAGAAGAAAAGGAATTCATCTTAAAGCATTACATAGATTCACTTTATATAATGAAAAATGAAAATGTTTTTAAAAGCAATGATAGAGTTTTAGATCTGGGCACAGGCGGCGGGTTTCCCGGAATTCCCCTTGCTATATTAAACAGCCATGTATGCTTCACCCTCCTTGATTCAGTGGGTAAAAAGTTGAGAGCGGTAGATGCAGCATCAAAGGATCTGAATTTAAAAAATATTGATTTCATAAACGAAAGAGCTGAAGTATTATCAAGAGAAGAAGACCATAGAGAAAAATATAATAAAGTTGTAAGCAGAGCTGTAGCCGATTTAAAAATACTTTCAGAGCTGGCCTTGCCTTTATTAAAAAAGGAGGGCAGCTTCTTTTCCTATAAAGGACAAAAAGGAAAGGAAGAAATAGAAAACGCCAAAGGTCACATTAAGGCCTTAGGCGGTGAAATAGTTAATATTATTATGTACTCCTATAAAGGTATAAGGGAGCACATGATTATAGAAATTGTAAAGCTTCACAACACAGATAAAAGATATCCAAGGCAAATGAAGGATATTAAATAATATGGTAATATATGGTAAGATTATATTGTTCCACGTGGAACAAGTCCGAAGCATTCGTGGAAAAAAATATAATTATAATATATAATGAACTAACAACCTTGGGAGGTGAAGAATATTGGGCAAAGCAATTGCAATATTTAACCAAAAAGGTGGCGTCGGAAAAACTACGACCAACATAAACCTAGCCGCATGTTTAGCGTTTCAAGGAAAGAAGGTTTTAATAGTAGACATCGATCCTCAAGGAAACACCACCAGCGGCATGGGTATATCAAAGAAAGGCTTAAGGAACACCACCTATGAGCTTTTGGTTGATATCGATTTAAACCCAAGAGATACCATTATGGCTACAGGAGTAAAAAATCTTGATATAATCCCTGCCAGCGTTCAACTGGCAGGTGCAGAGGTGGAGCTTGTAAGGCTTGAAGGCAGAGAAAGAAGGTTAAAAAAAGCTATTGAAGTTCTAAAAAAGGAATACGATTTTCTATTTATTGATTGTCCGCCTTCCCTGGGACTTCTTTCAATTAACTCTTTGACTGCAGTGGACAGCGTTCTCATACCTATTCAATGTGAGTTTTATGCATTGGAAGGTGTATCTCAGCTGATGAATACCATAGAGCTGGTGAAGAGAACATTAAATCCGGGTCTTGAAATACAGGGAGTTATTCTCTCCATGTTTGACGGAAGGACCAACTTATCCTCTCAAGTTGTACAGGAAGTAAAAAAGCACTTTAAAGAAAAGGTGTATAAAACAATTATCCCAAGGAATGTAAGGCTGGCAGAAGCTCCCGGCTATGGACTTCCAATTATCCTTTACGACCCTAGATCTGCAGGAGCTCAAGCTTATATGGAATTTGCAAAAGAGTTTCTTAATCAGGAGGCTTTAAATGGCTAATAAAAAAACCGGTTTAGGAAGAGGCTTAGGAGCACTATTTGATGATGTGGAAATAAACTTCTCCGAAGACAAGGCATATATAGGAAAAGGCGATGAGGACTTAAACAGAGTGGTGGAAATCAACATTAACTCAATTAAGCCCAATTCTGCACAACCAAGAAAAACCTTTGATCAGGAAAAACTGGAGGAGCTTGGGAATTCCATCCTTCAACACGGCGTGATTCAGCCTTTAGTCCTTAAAAAAGGTAAAAACTCTGAGGATTATGAGCTGGTTGCTGGTGAACGAAGATGGAGAGCTGCAAGGCTTGCAGGACTAAAAACCGTTCCTGCCATCATAAAGGAGCTTACAAAGGAAGAAAATGTTCTTTTTTCCATAATTGAGAACATACAAAGGGAGGACTTAAACCCCATAGATGAAGCTGAAGCAATTTCCAGGATGATGAAGGAATTTAAGCTCACCCAGGAAGAAATCTCAAAAACTTTGGGGAAAAGCAGACCATATATAGGAAATATGGTAAGACTCTTGAAGTTGGAGGAGGAAGTACTACAATATGTTAGAGAGGGCCTTCTTTCACAAGGTCATGGGAAAGCATTATTGGGACTTGATGAGAAACAGCAGCTTCTTCTCTCAAGAAAGGCCGTAAAGGATGGCTGGTCCGTAAGGGAAACAGAAAAAGCCGTAGAAAGACTGAAAAAGCCTCAAAAAGCAACCGGTAAAAAGGAAAAATCTCCTGACATTATAAGGCTGGAGGCTGAATTAAAGGATATTATGGGGACTAAAGTGTCCATTAAGGACAAAAAGGGAAAGGGGAAAATTGAAATCCAGTACTTTTCCGAAGAAGAAAGAGAAAGACTAATAGAGCTTATAAAGGGAATAGGATAAATGTTCCACGTGGAACAGGGGAAAAATAATGTATGAATTCATAAACATCCATAAAAATACTTATTTAATGGAAAGTCCCGCTAAAACGGGACTTTATATATCAGAGGGAAAAGATGCCTATGTCATAGATACAGGCATAGATAAAGATGCTGCCAAGAAGATAGAAAGGTTTATAAAGGAAAAAGAAGCAGAGCTTAAAGTTATAATCAACACCCACAGTCATGCGGACCACTGCGGAGGTAACAGCTATCTTCAGGAAAAGACAGGCTGCCTCATATACTCCTCAGATTTGGAAGCATCCATTATTAGAAATCCTGTCCTGGAGCCTGCTCTTCTTTATGGAGGATCCCCTTACAAAGAAATAATGAATAAATTCCTTATGGCAAAGCCGTCAAAGGCTAAGGATATAAGCGAAGCCAAGCTTCCTGAAGGATTTGAGTATATGGGACTTCCGGGCCATTACTTTGCTCAAATAGGGGTGAGAACTCCTGATGATGTATGGTTCATTGCAGACAGTCTTATGGGAAAGAGAGTGACAGAAAAGTATTCCTTCTCCTTTATGTACGATGTTAAGGCTCAACTCGAAACTTTAGAGAAGCTGGAAAATCTGAAAGGAGAGTGGTTTGTTCCCTCTCATGCAGAAGCCACAAAGGACATTGGAGATCTTATAATCTTTAACAGAGAGAACCTTCTTAAGGATATAGAACTGGTGTTCTCTTTACTGAAGGAGGAAAAATCCATAGAGGACCTTGTGAAGGAAGTCTTTGATATGGCAGACAGTAAAATAAATCATACTCAATATGTGCTTACAACCACCACCATTAAGTCCTTTCTTACTTATCTTTTACAGGAAGAAAGGATAGCAGCCACCTTTAAAGGCAACAGACTTCTTTTTATTTCCAAATAAACTAAGGCAAACTACACAAAAGAACCATTTCTAAACAAAAAGTCATGCTATATAGTTATCAAGTCATCATTAAGCTGTCCTATCATTTTCTTTATAATAAAAAGCCCCACCATGGTACGCATTGTGAAGAGGCTCCAAAATACCACAAAAGGTGTCTATAAAAGGTATTTTCCGCAAGAAAATACTATTATTGGAAAGTAAAAACAGTTTTGCAAAACAAGAACTGAGGAAAACCTTGTATTTAAAAACAGTTTAGCCGTATAAAGCAACAGTGTGATAAATGGCTAAACCCGTTGAAATATAAGGGATTATTTTTTTGAAAGATAATAAATTTAATGGAAAAAATGTTAAGGTTTGATATAATAATATGGCAAAAGCGGTTACAGCAAAAAGGTACAATAATCTCTTTATGAGGAGGTACGAAAAGAAATGGTGGTAAAAATTGACGGAAAAAGCTTAACCATCGAGGAAGTTATAAAGGTAGCAAGACATGGTGCTGCTCTTGAAATAGTTCCTGAAGCTTTAAAAAAAGTTAAGGTGGCAAGAGACTTTGTTGAAAAAAAAGTTGAAGAAGGCGCAGTCATTTACGGATTAACTACAGGCTTCGGAAAGCTGGCCGATGTGGTCATTGAGAAGAGCGAAACAGAAAACCTTCAAAGAAACTTAATACTGTCCCATGCTTGCGCCATGGGAAGACCTCTTCCTGTAGAAGTTGTGAGAGCTGCCATGGTTTTAAGAATAAATGCACTGTCAAGAGGAAACTCCGGAATATGCCCCAACACTTTGTTGAGCCTTGTTGATATGGTAAATAAAGGAGTTCACCCACAAGTACCGGAGAAAGGGTCTCTTGGAGCATCGGGGGATCTTGCTCCATTAGCCCATATTATGCTTGTTTTAATAGGAGAAGGAACGGCAGAGTATAAAGGTGAAATAATGACAGGCAAAGAAGCTATGGAGAAAGCCGGGATAAAGCCTGTAGTGCTTTCCTCAAAGGAGGGGCTTGCCCTTATTAACGGAACACAGATAATGACTGCTATTGGAGTAAATGTTTTATATGATGCCCTTAAGCTTTCTAAGACAGCAGACATTGTTATGGCCATGACAGGTGAAGCCTTAAACACTGTAACAAAGGCCTTTGATCATAAAGTACAAAAGCTGAGAGGCCACCAAGGTCAGATAGACTCCGCCGAAAATATTAGAAAGCTTCTTAAAGGTTCGGAAAACGCCAAAGACATTCAGCCAAAAAAACTTCAGGACCCCTACTCATTAAGATGTACACCGCAAGTACATGGCGCCACCAAAGATGCCATATCCTACGTTTTTGAAAAGGTGACTTTGGAGATTAATGCAGTTACAGATAACCCCATAATCTTCCCTGAGGAAGAAGAAGTAATTTCAGGAGGAAACTTTCACGGCCAACCTATGGCACTGGCGTTTGACTTTCTTAAAATTGCCATATCGGAATTAGGCGATATATCGGAGAGAAGGGCTGAACGCCTTATAAATCCACAGCTTTCAGAAGGCTTGCCTCCCTTTTTAACGAAAAAAAGCGGTGTTTGTTCAGGCTTTATGATAGCCCAATACTCAGCTGCCTCCATGGTATCTGAAAACAAAATATATGCTCATCCTGCATCTGTGGACTCCATTCCGTCATCGGGAAATCAAGAGGACCATGTAAGCATGGGGACTACGGCTGCAAGAACTGCACAGATGATTCTTGATAATACCCAGAAGGTTTTAGCTATTGAACTGTTCTCTGCATGTCAGGGAGTTTACCTAAGAGGTGAAACAGGTCTTTCCCCTGCTCTTAAGAAAGTATATGATAAAGTCAGAGAAAGAGTTGAGCCTGTTGAAGACGATGTTCTGATGCATACACCTATGGTAATAATTGATGAAATGATTAAAAAAGGCCAGATTTTAGAAGCGGCAGAAGAAGTAACAGGACCGTTAAAATAGCAGGAGGTGCCTTATGGATAATTTAAATATAGAAAAAGCAGTCACCATAGCTTTGGATGACAGCTTGCCTTCTTATCCTGATTTTCAGGAAGGAATAAGAAGAGCTCCCGACAGAGGTTTCAGATTAACAAAGGAACAGACAGAGACGGCTTTGAGAAATGCTCTTAGATACGTTCCTGAAAAGCATCATGAAACCTTAGCTCCTGAGTTTTTAAAGGAGCTTAAAGGGAGGGGCAGAATTTATGCTTACAGGTACAGGCCGGAAGGGAGAATCAGAGGAAAGGCTATAGAAGAATATAAAGGAAACTGTGTTGAAGGAAAAGCCTTTCAGGTTATGATCGATAACAATCTGGACTTTGAAATAGCTCTGTATCCTTATGAGCTTGTAACTTATGGCGAAACGGGACAGCCTTGTCAAAACTGGCTTCAGTACAGATTGTTAAAGAAGTATCTGGAAGCGCTGACACAGGACCAGACGCTTGTAGTGATGTCCGGTCACCCTTTAGGATTGTTTCCCTCACATAAGGAAGCGCCGAGAGTAATTATAACAAACGCCCTTATGGTGGGAATGTTCGACAATATTGAGGACTGGGAAGTCGCTCAAGAAATGGGCGTTGCAAATTACGGACAGATGACAGCGGGAGGCTGGATGTACATAGGGCCTCAAGGTATAGTTCACGGCACCTTTAATACCATCCTTAATGCAGGAAGAAAATACCTGGGAGTAAAGTGCAATGAAGATCTTAAAGGCCATACCTTCGTATCCTCAGGCCTTGGCGGAATGTCAGGAGCCCAGCCAAAAGCAGCTACCATTTCAGGAGCCGTAGGAATTTTCGCAGAGGTTGATCTTTCAAGAATAATGACTAGGAAGAATCAAGGTTGGGTAGACATGGTAACCGATAATCTTGATGAAGTCTTTAAAACTGCCACAGAAAAACTGGAGAAGAAGGAAGCGATTTCCATAGCATACCACGGAAATATTGTTGACCTCCTTGAAGCGGCAGTGAAGCAGGATTTCAAAATAGAACTTTTGTCGGATCAGACATCATGTCACAACGTATATAACGGAGGATACTGTCCTGTAAGCTTATGCTTTGATGAAAGAACTAAGCTTCTTCATAACGACAGAAAAGCCTTTAATAAGGAAGTTGATAAATCCCTAAGGAGACATTTTGAAGCCATTAAAAAACTATCTGAAAAAGGTACCTACTTCTTTGATTACGGAAATTCATTTCTAAAAGCTCTTTACGATGCAGGAGTCAAAGAGGTTTCAAAGAATGGAAGGGATGAAAAAGACGGATTTATCTGGCCTTCATATGTTGAAGATATTATGGGACCTATGCTCTTTGATTACGGCTACGGACCATTCAGATGGGTTTGTCTTTCCGGAAAGCCCGATGACTTGGTTAAAACAGACAAAGCCGCCATGGACTTAATAGATCCTAATAAGTGTTTTCAGGACAGGGACAACTATATGTGGATTAAAGACGCAAAGAAAAACAACCTGGTTGTAGGGACACAAGCAAGGATCCTTTATCAGGACCATGAAGGAAGAACGAGAATAGCTTTGGAGTTTAACAGGATGGTAAGGGAAGGAAAGATCGGCCCTGTAATGCTTGGAAGAGATCATCATGATGTATCGGGAGCTGATTCTCCTTTTAGGGAAACCGCAAATATTAAGGATGGCTCAAACGTTATGGCAGATATGGCAACTCAATGCTTTGCAGGAAACGCAGCAAGAGGCATGAGCCTTTGCGCTCTTCATAACGGAGGCGGAGTAGGAATAGGAAAATCCATAAACGGAGGGTTTGGTCTGGTGCTGGACGGATCGGAAAGAATAGATGAGATAATTAAGTCTGCAATGATGTGGGATGTAATTGGAGGAGTTGCAAGAAGAAGCTGGGCTAGAAATGAAGGAGCCATAGAGACGGCTATTGACTATAACAAGAAACACAAAGAAGGCCACATTACACTTCCCTTCCTTGTAAAAGACGAAATAATTAAAAAAGCCATTGATGAAATCTTTTAGAAAAAGAAGGAGCAAGGGATGGAAAGACTTTTAATTAAAAACATAGGACTTCTTCAAACACCTGTGGGAAGCTATGCTCATAAAGGAAAAGAGCAGGGGGAAAACAGGAAGTTAAAGGACGCTGTAATAATTTCCGAAGATGGAATTATTACGAAAATCTGCGAAGCAAAGGACTTTAAGGAAAAAGAAGATTCCTTTGATTTTGTAATTGATGTGGAAGGGAATCTTGTAACGCCCGGTCTTGTAGATGCCCATACCCATCTTGTCTTTGGAGGATTTAGACAGCATGAAATTCCTTTAAAGCTAAAGGGGGCAGACTATCTTGAGATATTAAGACAAGGCGGAGGAATTCTTGACACTGTAAGAAAAACAAGAGAAGCAACCTTTGAGGAGCTTTACGATAAATCAGAAGGCTTTCTGGATGAGATGATGGCTTTGGGAGTCACCACCGTGGAAGCAAAATCAGGATACGGTCTTGACAGGGACACAGAGATTAAAACCCTGGAGGTTATAAAGGCTTTATCAGAAAGCCATCCCATGACCATAGTTTCTTCCTACATGGGAGCTCATGCCATACCTATAGAGTATAAAGGAAAGGCAGATCTATATATAGATGAGCTTTGCAAATCTGTGCTGGAAGAAGTGAAGGAGAAAAACCTGGCTTCTTTCGTAGACGTTTTCTGTGAGGACTCCGTCTTTAATGTGGAGCAAGCGGAAAGATATTTAAGGATGGCAAAGGATATGGGTTTTGATTTAAGAATCCATGCCGATGAAATAGAAGAAATAGGCGGCTCGATTTTAGCGGGAAGGATGAAAGCAAAAACGGCAGAGCATCTTATAGCCATAGGAGATAAAGGTATAGAAGCCTTAAAGGATGGAGGGGTTACAGCCATGCTTTTACCTTCAACTTCATTTTATCTGAACAAAAGCTTTGCACCTGCAAGAAAGATGATAGAGAAAGGAGTTCCTGTGGCAATAGCAACCGACTTCAATCCCGGCTCAAGCCCTTCATTAAACCTGCAGCTTTCCATTAATCTTGGATACTTAAGATACAGAATGACTCCGGAAGAAATACTTACAGCCGTAACCATAAATCCTGCCTATGCCTTAAACTTGGGAGATAAAATCGGCTCACTTGAGGTGGGAAAGGATCTGGACCTTGCCGTTTGGAACGCTCAGGATATGGAGATGTTATGCTATCGCTTCGGCAGCAATCTTTGTATAGGAACAGTTAAAAAAGGAAGGCTCGTATAAAACAAAAGGGGGATAACATGCTGGATTTAAGAGTTAACGAATATTTGGAGTTGTTAAAAAGCGATGCACCGGCACCCGGCGGCGGTTCGGCCTCTGCCTTTACAGGGGCACAAGGCATGGCTCTTGTTATGATGGTGGCAAATCTTACCATAGGCAGGGAAAGGTATAAGGAATTTTGGGAGGTAAACGAAGAAGCCTTAAGGGATGGTGACATTATTCTAAAGGAGCTTTCCAAAAAGATAGAGGAAGATACTGAAAGCTATAAGGAAGTAATGAAAGCTTATGCCATGAAAAAAGATACAGAGGAAGAAAAAGCTTTAAGAGCGGAAGCTATAAAGGAGGCTGTCCTTTTAGCAACTAAAGTCCCGTTCTCGGTGATGGAGCTTGCCATAGACGGTTTAAATATAGCAAAGACTATAGTGGGAAAATCAAATCCTAACTGCGCATCTGACCTTGGAGTTTCAGCTTTGATGTTTTTGGCAATGTTAAAGGGAGCATGGCTGAATGTGCTGACAAATTTGCCGGGAATAAAAAACCCTGACATGGAGATATCCTTTAAGGATAAAGGTGAAAAGATTTACAAGGAAGCAGAAGCTTTAGCCAATAGTATTTACGAAGAAGTAAAAAACAATCTGTAAAGGAGAAGTATAAATGGCAAAAATTATTGAGAGCATTCCAAACATAAGCGAAGGCAGAAACAAGGAAGTTGTGGAGGCTTGCGTTGATCAAATAAGAAATACTAAAGGCGCAACTCTTTTAGATTACTCAAGCGATCCGTCTCACAACCGTACAGTGATTACTTATATGGGAAGTCCTGAAGCTGTGGAAGAAGCAAGCGTTAAACTTGTAAAGAAAGCTGCCGAATTAATCGATCTTACAAAGCATGAGGGAGAGCACCCCAGAATGGGAGCAGTAGATGTAATGCCTTTCGTTCCCATTAAAGATGCATCGGAGGAAGACTGCATCGCTCTTTCAAAAGCTGTGGGAAAGAGAATTTTTGAGGAAGCAGGTGTGCCTGTTTTTCTTTATGAGAAATCGGCAACAGCTGAACACAGAACTAACCTTGCTGCCATAAGAAAAGGCCAGTTTGAAGGAATGGGGGAAAAGGTTAAGGACCCCCAATGGCATCCTGATTTCGGAACAGGCATTCATAAAACTGCAGGTGTCATAGCAGTAGGCGCAAGACCTCCTCTCATAGCTTATAATTTGAATTTAAATACTGACAATCTTGAAATGGCAAATGAAATAGCAAAGGAAATAAGAGAATCTTCAGGGGGACTTCCTAAGGTTAAAGCCATAGGCATCATGCTTGAAGAAAGAAATATTGCCCAAGTTTCAATTAACATGACTGACTACACAGTAACTTCTTTGTTCAAGGTTACAGAGATTGTAAAAGAGAAGGCAAAGGAAAGAGGAGCTTTAGTCATAGGCTCTGAGCTTATAGGCTTATGCCCCATGAAGGCGCTTATAGACGTGGCAGAGGAGTGTTTAATGATTGAAGATTTCAATTACAAAGTGCAGGTAATAGAGAATCACCTTTTGTAAGACTTTAACAAGTTTGCGATTTACTGCAATAAAATTGTATACAAATATACAAGTAAACATAGAGATTCGGAAAAAATACTGAAATTTCAAGTAAAAATATTGATATATTTTGTATACAATGATATAATCTCCATATAAGCTAACAGCAAATTTGTTAATGAAAAAAGAAGGTTTTCCTTTTATGGACAAAGAATTTATATCAAAAGAAAGCCAAGGGCATAAAGAGCCCACAAAAATGGTTTTACAAGGAAACGAGGCTTGTGCCAAGGGAGCTATCCATGGTGGGTGTCGTTTTTTTGCCGGCTATCCCATTACACCTTCTACAGAGGTAATAGAATACCTGGCCCTTGAAATGGGAAAAGCAGGGGGCACTTTTATTCAGATGGAGGATGAAATAGCTTCAGCCTGTGCAATAGTAGGAGCAAGATGGGGTGGGCGAAAAGCCATGACAGCAACATCAGGCCCCGGGTTTACTCTTATGCAGGAGGCTATAGGCTATGCTGTATCTACAGAGACTCCTGTAGTTATTGTAGACATACAAAGAGGAGGTCCCTCCACAGGTCAACCTACCATGTCTTCCCAGCACGATATTTATCAGGCAAGATATGGAAGCCACGGAGACTATCAGATAATTGCACTGGCTCCTTCTTCAGTTCAGGAAATGTATGATTTTACAAAAAAAGCCTTTCAGCTGGCAGAAGAGTACAGGACGCCTGTAATTCTTTTGGGAGATGAAATAGTAGGACATATGAGAGAGAAAATCTCCGTCGATAAAGAGATTGAAAAAGAAAAAGAAGTAATACCCGTTTCTGCAGGATCTCCTTGTACCGACTTTTATAAGGGAGCAAACACTTTGGTTGAAGGCCAGCTTCACGACGAGATGGGAAGAAGAATAGGTCATCTGCCTCAGAAGTCGGGAGACTTTCTCGTCAAGCTGGATGAAAAAATTTCCAAAAATATCGATAAGATTGCAAGCATCGATACCTACTTTATGGAGGATGCGGAAATTGCAATCGTTGCATATGGCTCGGTTGTAAGGACATCCTTGAACGCAGTTAAGCTTGCAAGAGGAATTAAGGATGACAGAATTACTTCCAAGCTTAAGATAGTAAGGGATGTTATTACCAAAGGAGTGCCTCAAACACTGCAGACAGATTACGGTCATCTTAAGGTGGGCCTTATAAAAATCAACACAGTCTGGCCTTTCCCTGAGGAACAGTTAAAGAAGCTTATAAAAAAAGTGGAGCTCATAATCGTTCCCGAAATGAACATGGGTAAATACTGCAGAGAAATTGAAAGAGTGGCAAAAAAGGTTAAGGTAATTTCATTGGCAAAAAGCGGAGGAGAGCTACCCACACCTCAGGAGATTCTGAACAGAATTATTAAAGAAACAGGCGTGAAGAAGGAGATAGAAGAAGATGAATAGCCTTTTTGAAGAATACATCAGAAAAGAAGCTCTCCCCACTCTCTTCTGTCCCGGATGCGGTAACGGTATTGTGCAGCAGGCAGCCATAAGAGCCATAGATAAATTGGGCATTAGAGAAAACACTGCTTTGGTTTCGGGAATCGGATGCTCCTCATGGATTCCCTGCTACATAAATATGGATGTGATGCATACAATTCACGGAAGGGCCTTGGCTTTTGCCACAGGTCTTAAACTGGCACAGCCTGATAAAAATGTGATGGTGTTCACAGGTGACGGTGACTGTCTTGCCATTGGGGGAAACCATTTCATCCATGCAGCGGGAAGAAACATAGATATAACTGTAATAATGATTAACAACTATATTTACGGTATGACAGGAGGTCAGAAATCTCCTACGACTCCAATGAATGCAGTAACTAAAACATCGCCCTTTGGCTCCATTGACTATCCCCTTGACGGATGTGCCCTTGCAAATACCCTTGGAGCATCTTATGTTGCAAGATGGACAACAGCTCATCCCATACAGCTTGAAAAATCCATAAAAGAAGGCATAGAGACTAAAGGCTTTTCCTATATTGAGGTGTTGGCCCAATGTCCTGTTCAAGGCGGGAAAAATGTTTACGGTGAAAAAGAGCCTGCTGCTATTTTAAGAAAATACAGAGATATGGCAAAGGAAGGCACAGTGTCCTTAGGAGTATTAAAATCTGAAAAGACCAAGGAAGAATATATTGAAAGGCTTAGAAAGAAGGAAACTCTTTAAATGGCTATTATTAAAATCGATAAATCCAGCTGCAAAGGCTGCGACATATGCTATGCCGTATGTCCCAAAAAAATAT
>JAAZGD010000072.1 GCA_012511395.1 Clostridiales bacterium | reverse complement strand
CTTAACTCTTATTTCACCTTGAAGTCTGCTTAAACTAAGAATGCCTTGAGAGTGGGCGTCTATGTATTCAAGAATTTTACTTACCTTTTCTTCCTTTTCTTATTCCAGGGCCTTTAAAGAAATGTTCAGGCTTTCTATCTCCGACTTTCTCTTTAAAAGATTCCCGGAATCGTTTTTATGCTATCCCCCGGTGATGGCTCCGTTTGCATTGATGAATTCCCATTCAGGTGTGATAAACCTGAAGCCCTTACTTCTCTTTGAAAGATCAACTGCATTTTCAAGGCTGTCCATTACCACCACTTTGCCGAGTAAATAATCCTTAATCCTTTCATAACCTTTATCTGTAGATACCATATCTTTACAAAAGCCTATGAAACCCTTGGCTTTGAGGATATGGTCCTCTTCAGGAACATGGTCGGCTCTTATGGATGATACAGGTAAAAAGGTAAGTCTGCCGACTTTATTTTCCTTAAGATAGGAAATTGCCTTTTGGGCAGTTTCATCATCCTCTACCACTATGTTTTGGATGCTGCCGCCTAAGGCTGTTTCCACAGCGATTTCATAGCCCTGAGGTACTACAAGAATTTCAGCCACAGTGCCGTGAATTTTCCCAATTCCCGACTTCATAATATTTTTTACACCGTAACCATAGCCTTCGTAGTTGGCCTCCATTTCTTCTATGGTCTTTTTTCTGCTGTATATTTGACCTTCCTTAATTTTTAGCTGTTCAAGTTCTCTTTCCTCATCCCTTGCCTTATTGTTGTACTCTTCCCTTATTCCTTCCGCCTTATGCTCTTCTTCCTTTAATTTTTGGATTTCTGCAGTAATCAGAGATATAGAAGTTTCAAATTCAGCTTTATTATGAAGAGCCTTTTTGTATTCTTCCTCTTCCTCCTCGTGCTGCTCCCTTATACGCACTTCTTCTCTTTTGAAGTTTTCCTTTAAGCTTTCAATGCTCTTTGCTTCAGCTCTCTTTTCACCGCTCTCCTTAAGACAGGTGAACATTAAGGCCTTATCCTTTTCTACTTTTTCTAAAAGCTCATCTATCTCTTTTTCCAGCCGGTCCTTCTCTTTAATTGCAAGCTCCAGGGTTTCGGACATTTCCTTAAATCTCAAAGATGTGTCATCTCTCATCCTTTCATGGCTTTCCAGGTTTGCAAGCTCCAGTGCAAGCTTTTCCGAAAGGTCTCTTATCTCCTCTTCCAGCCTTTGCCTGTCTTTATTTAAGTTAAGTTGTCTCTCAGTCTTTATCCTTTCATCCCCTGACAATTCATTAATCTTCTCAATAAGGGAAAGCTGTTTATCTGTTGCTTCCTGTGTTCTTTCCTCCAGTTCTCTGTTTTTCTCCCCTGTCACAAGAACTGTTTCCTGAAGGTTATCTCTTTTTTCCTTAATTCTCAGGCTTTCCTCCATAGTTAAGGAGAGCTCATTTTTTAAGGCTTCATTATTATCCTTTAGCTTTTCAATATTCCTTAAAGTAATATTTATTTCCAGCTCTTCATATTTTCCCTTAAGCTCAAGATAGAGAGCTGCTTTTTCCGAGTCCTCCTTTAAGCCTCCAATACGTTTTTCTATTTCATTTACAATATCGTCTACTCTTTCCAGCTGCTGCCTTGCAGAGTCCAGCTTTCTTTCTGCTTCCAGTTTCTTGTTTCTGTAAGTCACAATACCTGCAGCTGATTCAAATATCTCTCTTCTTGATTCAGTTCTGTTGCTGATTATATCTGCAATTTTCCCCTGCCTTATGATGCTGTAACCGTCAACACCTATACCTGTATCTGCAATAAGTCCTTTAATATCCCTTAAACGACATGGCATCCTGTTGATTTCATATTCACTTTCACCTGAGCGAAACATTCTTCTTGTAATAGCCACTTCGCTGTAATCCACATCAAGAATTTTCTGGCTGTTATCTATTACCAGAGTGACTTCTGCCATACCACGGGATTTTCTAAAGGCAGTGCCGGCAAAAATTACTTCATCCATTTTACCGCCTCTTAAAAGCTTGGGGCTTTGTTCCCCAAGTACCCAACTTATGGCATCGCTTATATTGCTTTTCCCCGAACCGTTGGGACCTACAATACATGTAATACCGTCATTAAGTTCGATGGTTACAGGCTCTGCGAAAGATTTAAAACCCTGAAGTTCAATTCGTTTAAAATACAATACTTTTCCCTCTCTTTTCCAAAGCATCCATAGCTGCCTTCTGCTCAGCATCCTTTTTACTGCTTCCTTTACCTTCTCCCAGGACCTTATCTTCAAGAAGAAGCACTACATGGAAAATCTTCAAGTGATCCTTCCCCTCTTCTTTAACGACGGAATAATAAAAATTCCTTTCCCCCTCCTTCTGAAGAAGCTCTTGAATCATGGTTTTATAATCAAAGATTTTGAGGTTGATGCTGTTATCTGTAATAGTTTCCTCAAAATGATTTATTATGAACGCTTCCACTTCCGTAAAATCGCTGTCTACATATACTGCTCCAATAAGAGCCTCCAAACAATCTGAAAGGATGGAGTCTTTATCCCTGCCCCGAGAAAGCTCTTCTCCTTTTCCTAGGATCAAATACTTGTCAAGCGATAATTTTCGGGAAACCTCCGCCAAAGTCTCTTCCCTCACTATGGCAGCTCTCATTCTGGACAATGCTCCTTCTTCAAGCTTTGGAAACCTGAAGTACAGCTCTTTACTTATTACGGCTTCAAGAAGAGCATCTCCCAAAAACTCCAACCTTTGGTTGGTATGGTCCGCTCTATTCATGGTTTTATTAACAGCAGAGCTGTGAGTCAAAGCTTTTTTTAAAGTATCCAAATCTTTAAAGGTATAACCTAAAACCTTAAAAAGTTCATTCACTGATAACCCTTTCCTTCTGTTCCTCTATAGCTTTTTCTATGAGAGAAACTACATCGCCTTCCATGAAGGGTACTGCCCGTAAAATAGAGTTTCTTACGGCATTGCTGTCTGATGAGCCGTGCATTTTAATTACAGGCCCTCTTATGCCAAGGAGAGGAGCCCCTCCATATTCAGAGTAGTCCAGCTCTTCCTTCAAGGATTTAAAAGCTCACTTTAAAAGCAATGCACCCATTTTAGCAACGCTTCCGGCAGTTATTTTTGCTTTAATCATGGAGAAAATATTCATGGCAAGACCTTCTGTCAGCTTTAAAATTACATTCCCCACAAACCCATCTGCAACTATTACATCGCAGACTCCTATTGGAACCTCCCTTGCCTCCACATTTCCTATGAAGTTAAGGCTGCTCTCCTTTAACAGTCTGTAGGTTTCCTTAATTACTGCCGTGCCTTTAACCTCTTCTGTACCTATGTTTACAAGGCCAACCTTGGGATTTGAAACTCCCATAACATGTTCACTGTAAATAGAGCCCATGGTGGCAAACTCCAAAAGATTGGTTGCCCTGCATTCTGCATTTGCCCCTGCATCCACCAACAGGGAAAAGCTTCTGCCTAAAATAGGGTATATGGAAGCTATGGCCGGTCTGTCAATTCCTGTTATTCTATGAAGTATAAAAAGGCCTGCTGCCATTAAGGCCCCTGTGGATCCTGCAGAAATAAAGAGATCCCCTTCTTTGGCCTTTAGCATCTCCATACCCCTTACAAGAGAGGAGTCTGTTTTCATCCTCACAGTCTTTGCAGGCGGCTCATGGTTTTCAATAACTTCAGTAGTATGAACTACAGAGATTCTCGAAAAATCGCCGCTGTACTTGCTCATCTCCTTTAAGATCAGCTCTTCATTACCTAAAATAATTATTTCATGGTCTATCAGCTTTATTACGTCTATGGCACCTTTAACCATAGCTTCTGTGCCATGGTCTCCTCCCATGCCATCCAGTAAAATTTTCATTTTCCTTAAACCTCCAGCTTCATTACTTCAGGAAAACAGCTTACCTGATACTGCGGACATGTAAGACATTCGAAAAAGAAAGGAGCCTCTTCTGAATTGGTATTTACAAATCCTGCTTTTCTAAAAAATCCCGGTGCTCTTGCCACAAGATAAATATGTTTCGCCCCTCCTTTTTTAGCTTCTTCTATAGCCTCCTCAAGAAGGACCTTTCCCGCTTTAATATTTCTGAAATTTTTATCTACGGCAATTCCGTCTATTATGTACTCCCCTTGTCTTTTCGCCAGAAATACTGCTCCCACAAGAGCATTATCTGTTTTTATTACAAGCTGGAAGCCTTTTACAAGATCTGTATCTACAGGTTCATCCTTTGAGAATTCCAAATCGTTTTCTATAAAGAAGGGGATAAACTTCTCATAATCTGTAGTATCTTTTAAGATATAACCTTCAATTACTTCTTTTTCCATTTTATCACCTAATCCCCTTTAATTTTTCATATCGTTTAACAATGTATATATCAAAAGCCGGCTCTTCAATATGGTGAAATGAAGGGGCGGTTTTTCTCCCGTCTCTCCGTCTACATCTGTTCCTATATCCTTAGTGGAATCTACAAACATTTCTTCCGTTTTGAAGTGAATTACATTTTTATTCCTTTGATGATTTCCTTGAAGATAATTGATCACAAGAGGCACTAATTCTGTAGGCGGCATTTTCTTAAATATTGTAACAGCCAGTTTGCCGTCATTAATCTCTGCATCGGGAGACAAATTTCTGAAACCTCCTGCCGACACTCCGTTCATGGCCAGCATAAAATATATGTCTCCTTCAAAGTCCACCTCTTTACTTTTTATAGACACAGGGAAGGGTTTAAATACTGAGAGTTCGCTTAATCCTTTCATATAATATGCAAACACTCCAAGAGTATTTTTCCATGTGGGGTCAGTTCTCTGGCTTACATCCACAAGGTTTCCCATGGCAGACACATTTATAAATGCCCTGTCGTTTACCATTCCCACATCGGAACAAGTCTTTCTGCTTCCCAGGGCGATGCTGGTCATCTCCTTTATCTCCCTTGGTATCTCAAGATGATGGGCGAAATCATTTGATGTTCCTGAGGGGAATATTCCCAAAGGCAGATGTATATCGTGCTTAATCATTGAGTTTATACATGCGTTTAAGGTTCCGTCTCCCCCTGCCGCAATAATCTGTCTATATTCCTTCTCATCTATTTGTGCCATAACTTTATCCAGCATATTGGTTCTTCCTATCCTTACAGGCACCACAAACAAGCCCTTCAGCTGAAATCTCTCAATTATGTAGTCTAAATTACTTTTGAAGAGGCCGTTTCCTGCATTTGGATTATAGAAAAACAGTACTTTATTTCTTGTCACTGCCATTTTCAATCATCTCCCGTATCTTCCCTACAAGATATAAGGACCCGCCTATTAGAAGCACCTCCTTACCTTCCTCTAAAACCTCTTTCAGCCCTTCATGATATGCCTTTTCCATATCCTTTATGGCTGTCGCCTTTTTCCCTCTGTCCCTGATTTTCTTTTCAAGCAGAACTGCGTCCATAGCCCTTTCCACAGGAGGTTCTGTAGTAATAAATGAGTCGGCTATTCTCTCAAAATGATCAAGCATAATATCAACTTCTTTATCGACCAAAATCCCTACCACCATGACTGCCTCCTTCTCCTTGAAAAACTCCTCCATGGTTTCTTCCAGGGATTCAGCCCCTCCTCTGTTATGCGCGCCGTCAAGAATTATATAAGGGTCTTTGCCCATAACCTCAAATCTTCCCGGCTGTACTGCCCCCTTCATTCCCTTGTAAAGCTTTTCCTTTGTAATATTTATAAGCTTTTCTTTTCTGAGAACACTAAGCACCGTTAAAGATGTCATTGCGTTATTAATCTGGTGAAGCCCCAGCATGGACAGCTGAACATCTTCATATATTATTCCATCTATTTTAGTATTGAAGCTTTGACCGTCTATGGTGTGGTGTGAATTGTCAAATTTAAATTTCGTTACATCATACAAAGGTGCATTTTCCCTGTATGCTTTTTTGGCAATCACTTTTCTTGATCCTTCATCTGTAACATTTATTACAACAGGAACATTGCTTTTAATGATTCCGGCTTTTTCTGAAGCTATATCTTCCAACCTTGAACCCAATCTGTCCATATGGTCGTAAGAGATGGAGGTTATAACGGTAATAAGAGGCTTTTCAATCACATTGGTAGAGTCCCCTGATCCCCCAAGACCTACCTCCAAAACGATGAAATCATTGTTCTTTTCCTTAAACCACAAAAATGCCATGGCTGTAACGATTTCGAATTCTGTAGGCGGCTCTTCGCCGCTTTCAACGAGAAATTCCGCCTTCTCAAGGACTTGATCCGTCAAGCGCTTTAATTCTTCATCTGTAACGTATTCCTTATTGGACTCCATTCTCTCATTAAAGCTTTGAAGATATGGAGAGATATAAAGACCTGTGCTGTAACCGTTTTCTATAAGCACCTCATATATATATCTGCAGACAGAGCCTTTGCCGTTGGTACCTGCCACATGGATTACTCTTAAAGATTTTTCGGGGTTCCCAAGAAGCTTCATCAGCTTCTCCATACGGGCAAGGCCAAGACGGCTTCCAAATCTGCTGTAATCTCCGATTCTTTCCAGAGGAGTTTTTTCCATTAAAGCTTCCTCTCAATAAGGGTAATGCTTTCCACAAGCTTGTCCAGCATATTCTTGTATTTTGCTTCCTTTTCCTTCTCTTCCGAAACAAGATGAGGAGGCGCTTTTTCAAGAAAAGCTTTGTTGGAAAGCTTCAGGTTAACTCTTTCCACTTCAGATACAAGCTTCTCTTTTTCTTTAAGAAGTCTTTCGTACTCCTCCTTATAATCTATAAGATCCTCCTTTGGAATATATATATTGGTGTCTGTTACAACAGTGCTCATCACATCTTCCAAGGCTTCCTTCATCTCTTTGTTAATCTTAATATCTCCGGCATTTGTAAGCCTTTTGATATAAGAAAGGCCTGCTTTAACCAACTCTTCATCATTTTTCTTTACATCAAGGATTAAGGTAAGCTTTTTACTCATGGGAGCATTGACTTCACTTCTGATGTTTCTCACAGCCTTGATAATCTCCATAGCTCTTTCAAGAACTTCTACAGCTTCTTTATACTCCATTTCCTTACTGCTTTCGGGCCATCTATCGGATATTAGAAATCCATAAGAGTTATCCTTGCTTTCTTTCAAAGGTAAATAACTCCAGATTTCTTCAGTTATAAAGGGCATGAAGGGGTGAAGAAGTCTTAACAGATCCTTCAAGCAGGCAACCAGCATAAACCTTACATTCTCTTTATCCTTCTCATCCTCACCATAAAGCCTTTCTTTAACAAGCTCGATGTACCAGTCACAAAACTCGTTCCAAATAAGCTCATACACCCTTTGGCCTGCCAAGGCCAAATCAAACTTGTCCATCATCTTCGTTACATCTTTTGCAGCCTCATTAATTCTATGGAGAATCCATTTGTCTTCGTTTCTTAAGGCTCCCTCTTTCATAGTCTTAAAGGTCCCGTCTTCATTTTTCAGATTCATAATTACAAACCTGGATGCATTCCACAATTTATTGGCAAAGTTTCTTGATGCTTCCAGCTTGTCCTTTTGGAATCTCATATCATTTCCCGGAGTAATACCTGTGGTCAGCATAAACCTTAAGGCGTCTGCCCCATACTCATCTATTATCTCAAGGGGGTCAATCCCGTTTCCCAAAGATTTGCTCATCTTTCTGCCTTCTGCATCACGGACAAGACCGTGAACGTAAACGTGGTCAAAGGGCAGAATGCCTGTGGCTTCAAGGCTTGAGAAAACCATTCTTACTACCCAGAAAAAGATTATGTCATAGCCTGTAACAAGTACATCTGTAGGAAAGAAATACTCATAATCAGGAGTTTTTTCAGGCCAACCCAAAGTAGAAAAAGGCCATAGAGCCGAAGAGAACCAGGTATCCAGCACATCTTCATCCTAAACCACTTCACCTCCGCACTTTTCACACCTTTCCGGTTTTTCTGCTCTCACCATCATATGCTCACAGGAAGTACAGTAATAGGCAGGGATTCTGTGACCCCACCAAAGCTGTCTTGAAATACACCAGTCTCTGATATTCGTAAGCCAGTTTAAATAAACCTTTTCAAATTTCTGAGGTACGTGAACCAGCTCCCCCTTTAATGCCGCCTCTATTGCAGGCTTGGCCAATTCTTCCATAGCCACAAACCATTGTTCGGAAAGCATGGGCTCCACTACAGTGTCGCATCTGTAACAGCCGCCTGTAGGTATTATTACATCCTCTGTTTTCACCAGATAGCCTTGTTCTTCAAGCTCCTTTGCCCATGCCTTTCTGCAAAGGAATCTGTCCATCCCCTTATATTTTCCCGCATTTTCGTTCATCACAGCGTCCATGTCTATGCAGACTATTTCAGGAAGATTATGCCTTTCACCTACTAAGAAGTCATTGGCGTCGTGGGCAGGTGTAATCTTAACTGCTCCCGTTCCCTTTTCAGGATCGGGATAAGTGTCAGAAATAATTGGTATCTCCCTTCCCACTATTGGAAGTATGGCAGTTTTTCCAATTAAATGCTTATACCTTTCATCATTGGGGTGAACTGCGACAGCTGTATCTCCAAACATGGTTTCAGGTCTTGAAGTGGCAACTGTAATATATTCCTCGCTGTCCTTTATGGGATATTTAT
>JAAZGD010000071.1 GCA_012511395.1 Clostridiales bacterium | reverse complement strand
GTATAAGTATCTGCATAGCCTGCATTTGTGATATAGATTTTTCTGCCGTTCAAAATGTAGTGATTGCCTTCTTTAACGGCTAAGGTTTCCTGCATGGCAGAATCGCTGCCTGCGTTTTCCTCAGTCATGGCGAAGGCGGAGATTTTAAAGCCTTTGAAAAGGGGAGGAAGGAATTTTTCCTTTTGCTCCTCAGTGCCAAACTTGTAAATCGAGTAAGGGCCCAAGGTCATACAGACTGAATAGGAAGCGGCTAATGACACATCAACCCTTGCAAGCTCTGTAAGAAGCAGAACAAGCTCCTGAAAGCCTTTGCCCATGCCCCCATATTTTAAAGGATAGGAAAGGCCCATCCATCCTTTTTCAGCCATTTTTCCTGTAAGCAGTTTAAACAGAGTTTCAAAATCTTCTTCCCTGTCTCTTTCGACAGTTCCGGGCTTTACTTCTTTTTTCGCAAAAAAAGAAACTTCTTCAACAAGTTTTTCCTGGTCTTTAGTAAGAGAGAAGTCCATAGTTTCCTCCTTTTTATTTGTATATATTTATAATAACATATAATAGCCTAAAAGTGAGGGGTTGAAAAGAGAAGGTCTTGTCCCTATTCTTAAAGAGGTTGGTCAACCAGCCGGGTTAATATGAAGGAGAAGAATCATGACTAAAATAAAAGTGAAAATTGCAGATTATGAAATGGAGGCAGAGCTTCTTGCGGAGCTTGCGCCAAAAACCTGCCAGGCATTTAAAAAGCTTTTGCCACTAAAGAGCAAGGTGATCCACGTAAGGTGGAGCGGTCAAGGCGTATGGATTCCTTTTGGAGATGAAAGGCTGGGCCTTTCTTATGAAAATAATACCAGCTATCCTCAAAAAGGAGACATGCTTTTATATATTGGAGGCGTAAGCGAAATGGAAATCATACTGGCTTATGGATACTGTAATTTTTCAAGCTGTTCAGGACAGCTGTCGGGAAATCATTTTCTTACTATAACGAAAGGAAAGGAAATGCTTTCTGAAATAGGAGAAAAGGTTTTGTGGGAAGGCGCACAGACCATAGAAATCGATTATTTATAAAGGAGGAAGGAAATGTCACTGTTAATTAAAAACGGCACAGTAGTAACCTCTGAAGACGAGGTGAAGGCAGATGTTTATGTGGAGGGCGAAACCATAAAAGCAATCGGCGAAAACCTTGATGTAAAGGCAGATGAGGTAATCGATGCCAAAGGCAAGTTCATTCTTCCCGGAGGCGTTGATCAGCACGTTCATTTCTCTTTTACATATAAAGGAAGCAAGGTACGGGGCTTTGAAACTTCAAACGCCGCTCTTGTGGGAGGAACCACAACCTTAATTGAATTTGTAAATCAGGAGCCCGGAAAAGGCCTTATTGAAAGCATTGACTCCTACAGGAAAACTGATGTGGACGGTATTGCCATGACAGACTATTGCTTTCACAGTGTTATGACAGACCCCAGGGATGAGGTGATTATGGAGATTCCAAAGCTTGCAGAAGCAGGCTACCCTACCATGAAGCTGTTTATGGCATACAAAGGCATGTTTTTCCATGCAGATGATGATGCCATTTTAAAGGCGCTTCTTAAGGGAAAGGATGCAGGTATCACCATAATGGTTCATGCTGAAAACGCAGATATGATCGATGTGCTTATTAAAGACCTGGTTAAAGAGGGGAAGACAGAACCTTATTACCACGCTGTGTCAAGACCGCCTGTGGTGGAAGCGGAAGCCACAAGAAGAGCCATATATTTGGCTGAGCTGGCAGATGCACCTTTATATGTGGTTCACGTTTCCTGCAAAGAGGCATTGGAGGAAATTAAAGAAGCCTTTAATTGTGGGCAAAGAATTTATGGAGAAACATGTACCCACTATTTGGTTCTGGACAAAGAGGATTTGGCAAAGCCAGATTTTGAAGGTGCAAAGTATGTCTGCTCTCCTGCACTGAGAACTAAAGAGCATAGAGAAGCTTTGTGGGAAGCGGTGGAGAAGAAGTGGCTTAACGCAATAAGCTCCGACCATTGCGGGTTTGATTTTAAAGAACAAAAGCATATGGGAAGAGGTGAAGGGAAATCTTTTGCCGATATTCCAAACGGAGCCCCGGGATTGCAGAACAGGTTGAATGTCCTTTGGACTTACGGAGTATTGGAAGGAAAGCTTACAAGAAGCAGACTTGTGGATCTTTTTGCCACAACCCCCGCTAAGATTAACGGCCTTAGCAACAAGGGCCGGCTTCAAGTGGGCTTTGATGCAGATATTGTAATCTTCGACCCTGATTTTGAAGGAGTTATAAGCGTGGACAGAAACCTTGAGCAGGTGGATTACACGCCTTACGAAGGCTTTAGGCAAAAGGGAAGAGCTGAAACTGTATTCTTAAGAGGAAACAAGGTGGTGGACAAGGGTGAGTATATAGGTAAAAAGGGAGAAGGCAGATTTGTTCCGGGTAAACCCTTCGGCTCCTGCTACCAAGAGCAATAGTTATGAGAAAGCTTGTTAATGAAAATAGAATCTTTCGCGATTTAGAGGAGCTTAAGAAAATCACCGACACTCAAGGAAAAGGTGTTACGAGATTTTCGTACAGTGAATCGGATAAAAAGGCAAGAGCTTATCTTTTAAAGGAAGCAAAAGCCTTCGGTTTAAAGGCAGAGACGGATAAAATAGGCAACATGTTCATCAAGCTGCCTGAGAACAGCAAAAAGGAAGTAATTATGACAGGCTCTCATATAGATTCAGTCAGAGAAGGCGGATATCTTGACGGGAGCCTGGGTGTCATATGTGGGCTTGAAGTTTTAAGAAGGGTAAGGGAAAAGGATTTAAACTTTAAAAAAACCATATGGCTTGTTGTTTTCGTGGAGGAGGAAGGCTCAAACTTTAATGCAACCATAACAGGGAGCAAATTTCTTACAGGGGAATACGGGGAAGAGGATCTGGACATATTAAAAAATAAAGACGGAGCTACGTTGAGAAGGATTCTTAAAGAAAACAATTACCCTGAATTTAACAGTGAAGAGTTAAAGCCTGATTTTAATAATATTAAAGCTATGATAGAGCTTCATATAGAACAGGGTCCTGTTCTTGATAGGAAAGGCATTAGCCTAGGCATAGTAGAGAATATTAACGGTATGAAGGTTCATGAGATTACTGTAACAGGACTTTCAAACCACGCAGGAGCAAGCCCCATGACAGGCAGGAAGGATGCGCTGGTTTTTTCTTCAGAGTGCGTTTTGAAAACGAAAGAGATTATTGAAAGGGACGGAAAGGGCAGCGAGGTTGCCACAGTAGGTCATCTTGAAGTAAGCCCTAATATGTCAAATGTGATTCCCGGAAGGGTAAAATTTACACTTGAGGTCAGAGGTCCTGAGGCTGAAAGAATAAACAGCCTATCGGAAATGATTCTTTCTGAATATAGGCTTCTGGCAGAGAGGGAAAATGTGGAAATAGATATTGAAAAGGTTGCCTTTTCAAAGCCCTATAGGATGGATAAATCTATTGTGACTGCTTTAGAGGAAACGGCTAAAAAACAGAAAGAGCCTTATCTGTTGATGAATTCAGGGGCAGTTCACGATACAGGCAGCATGTCATCTTATATCCCTTCCGCAATGATATTCGTGCCCAGCATCGACGGCAGAAGTCATGTGAGCACAGAGGAGACAAAGAAAGAAGATATTATAAAAGGGGCCAATCTTCTGATGGAAACGCTGCTTTCTTTAGCCGATTGATTTTTAAGAGGCTTTATGTAATACTTTTACAACAAGGGGCGATTAACTCAGAAGGTAGAGTGCCATCTCGACAAGGTGGAAGTCGTTGGTTCAAGTCCAATATCGCCCACCATATTTAGCAGGGAATCAGGTGAAAGACCTGAACGGTACCGCCGCTGTAAGCATCTCATATCCTGTTTCACAAAGACATTAAGTCAGCCACTGAGAAATTGGGAAGGCGAGAAACAGGGTTCTTGGATAATAAGAAAGGATGCGAAGTCAGAATATCTGCTTAAAGCTTATAGATTTCTGCGAGTTTACAGAACTATTTCAGTCACAAAAATAACGGCTGTGGCATCACTTATGTGTTGCTGCAGCTGTTTTACTAAAAGGGAAAATGGAAATAAGAGACGGCTTTTCAAAACTTCATCCTGCAGTAACCTTCACATACTTTGTGGCTGTGATTCTTTTTGCGTTGCTTTTGCTAAACCCTGTGTTTCAAGGTATTGGACTTTTTTCATCCATACTGTGTTTCTTAATATATAAAGGGAAAAAAGCCTTAAGCTCTGCTTTAGTCTTTATCCTGCCCCTTTTCATTTTGGCAATAGTATTAAACCCGTTATTTAATCATAGAGGAGTTACCGTCATAGCCTACCTTCCTTCGGGAAATCCTGTAACCCTGGAGTCACTCATATATGGAGTATCGGCAGGTGTGATGATAATCACTGTTCTTTTCTGGTTTATGATCTATAACCAGGTGATTACAACTGATAAGTTCATATATCTTTTTGGCAAAAGGATTCCGGCTCTCTCCTTGGTTTTATCCATGGCTTTAAGCTTCGGGCCCAGGTTTAAAGATCAGTTTATAAAAATACGGGAAGCTCAAGTTATGCTGGGAAGAGACGGGAAAAGCCTTAAAACTCTTTCAGTGATACTTAAGATTATGGTTACATGGGCTCTGGAAAACGGTATTGATACTGCAGACAGTATGAGAAGCAGAGGGTACGGTACAGGTACAAGATCCAATTATTCAATTTACATCTTTGACAGAAGAAATCTCATAATACTTGTTTTCCTCACAGGGGCAAGCGTCTTTCTGGTTTTAGGCAGCGTTTTTGGGATTGTCGGTTTTCAGTACTACCCTGTTATGTCAGAGATCTCTTTAGGGGGAAAGCATCTTGTCCTTTACACCTTATACTTGCTTTTATGCATAACGCCTTTGATGGTCAGGCTAAGAGAGGATTACCAATGGAAATATTCAAATCAGAGAAGTTAACATTTTCATTTCCCAACAGCATTTATTATGGGTTAAAGGATGTGTCCTTTACTGTAGATGAAGGCCAGATGGTTCTAATAGTGGGAGCTTCAGGCAGCGGGAAAACTACTTTATTAAAGCACTTAAAACCTGTAATTTCGCCTGTGGGTGAAAAGGAGGGCAGAGTTCTTTATAAAAACACTCCTGTTGATGAAATCAGTTTCAATGAGCAAGCCGGAGAACTGGGCTTCGTATTTCAGAATCCTGAAAATCAGATAGTTTCGGAGAAAGTAGTTCAGGAGCTGGTCTTTGGCATGGAAAGCCTCAGGTTTGACAACCTTTTAATGAAGAGAAGGGTAAGCGAGATAGCAGCCTTCTTTGGCATTGAAGACCTGCTTAACAATAATATTAATCATCTTTCGGGGGGACAGAAGCAGATTATAAATTTAGCGTCTGTTATGATGATGGACCCTGATGTGCTTATACTCGATGAGCCTACAGCTCAGATGGACCCTGTTTTAGCCTCTGAATTTCTTTTCCTTTTAACAAGGTTGAACAAGGACCTTGGAAAAACCATAATTTTATCGGAGCAGCGACTTGAAGAAGCTCTGCCCTTGGCAGACAAGGTTCTGGTTTTAGACGGAGGTGAATTGATTTATGAAGGCACGCCAAAAGATACTGTTACATATCTTTATGATAACAATCATCAGCTGTTTATGTCCATGCCCACACCTTCAAAAATTCACGGCTTTGTAAAAAACCAATACTCAATGCCTCTTACTGTCCTTGAGGGAAGAAAATGGCTTAATAAAATGGCGGAGGACAGGCCATTGAATAAAATCTCCAAGGATGTCACAACTGAAAAGGATGAAAATGAAAAGGTAATAAATTTAAAAAATATATGGTTTAAATACGAGAAAGACTCTATAGATGTAATAAAGAACTTGTCCCTTAAGGCGGGAAGAGGTGAGTTTCTTACGATCATGGGAGGAAACGGCACAGGGAAAACTACACTTCTCACTTTAATATCAGGGGTTAACAAACATTACAGAGGAGAAGCGGGGATTAAAGGTAAAGTGGGGATGTTGCCTCAAAACCCAGAAACACTTTTCCTTGAGGAAACCTTGAAGGAAGATCTTATGGAAATAGGGGCAGAAGAAAAGGTTTTAGAGCTTTCAAGGCTTTTGCAAATTGAAAAGCTTCTTGGTTCTCATCCTTACGACCTTTCCCAGGGGGAACAGCAAAGAGCAGCTCTTTGCAAAGTCCTTCTCACAGAGCCTGATATTTTACTGTTGGATGAGCCTACCAAGGGGATGGACTACCAGGTTAAAAAGATTCTTGCCTCAATAATTAATACCCTGACAGATAAAGGAATTACAGTAATAATGGTAAGTCACGATGTGGAATTCACCGCTGAGTTTGGCGAAAAATGTGCACTTATGTTTTCGGGAGAGATCATTGCATCCTCTCACGTTTCAACCTTCTTTAAAGAAAACAGCTTTTACACTACTCAGGCAAACAGGATGGCCCGCAATTTATTGCCTGATACAGTTACATGGAAGGATGTGGTAGAGGCCTTGTGGGAGGAGGTTAAG
>JAAZGD010000070.1 GCA_012511395.1 Clostridiales bacterium | reverse complement strand
GTTACAGCGGGACTCAATATAACCCCTTCGAGCCTGTAAAGAAAGAGATGAAGAGCTATGAACAGGAATTTGCTTCAGGTGATTTTGTATCCCATAAAAAGTTTGGGGAAGGCAGAGTTATTGAAGTGACGCCTCCTACCATAACGGTAATATTTCAAAGCGAAGGTGTTAAAAAGCTGGCGCTTGGTATTGCCCCTTTGGAAAGGTTGAAAAAAGAGGGATAAAGTATGGATAGGATGAAGGAGCTTGTGTCTATCTTAAATGAGGCGGCTTTAAGTTATTACAGGGATTCTAAAGAAATCATGTCTAACTTTGAGTAAGACAAGCTTTATGATGAACATAAAAGTCTGGAAGAGGACATGGGGATTAATTTATCTAACAACCCAACAGTAAGAGTAGGCTCTGAAATGTTAAGTGCACTTCCAAAAGAAGCTCATAAAATTCCCCTGCTTTCTCTTAATAAAACTAAAAAACCGGAGGAGCTTTTAAGCTTTCTTTCAGATAAGGAAGGGCTTCTTTCTGTTAAACTTGACGGCCTCACGGTTGCGTTGACTTATGATAAGGGGGAGCTCTTAAAGGCAGTTACAAGAGGAAATGGGGAAACAGGTGAAGTAATAACTGAAAATGCCAAAGCCTTTATGAACCTGCCCTTAAGGATTCCTTTTAAGAAGGAACTGCTTTTAAGAGGTGAGGCTGTAATTTCCTACAGCGACTTTGAATCCATAAATGAAAAAATCGGGGATATAGATGCTAAATACAAGAATCCTAGGAATTTGGCCAGCGGCAGCGTGAGGCGATTGAACCCTCAAATCACAAGGGATAGAATGGTAAACTTCTACGGCTTTAGCCTGGCATCGGCAGAGGGCAGAAGTTTTTCGAAAAGATCGGAACAGCTTCTGTTTTTAAAGGACCAGGGCTTTTCTTTGGCAGAATTTAAAATAGTAAACAAGGATTCATTAGAGGAGGAGCTGGCATACTTCCATCACATGGTGACAGAAAGCGATCTGCCTTCTGACGGCCTCGTGTTAGGCTTTGAGGATTTGGAATATGGAAGGAGCCTTGGGGCCACATCTAAATTCCCGAAAGATGCCATTGCATTTAAATGGGAGGATGAAGTTGCAACTACACATTTAAAGGAAATAATCTGGAATGCTTCAAGGACAGGCCTTATAAATCCCATAGCTTCCTTTGAACCTGTGGAGCTTGAGGGGACCACTGTAAAAAGAGCTTCCGTTCATAATGTAAGCATATTAAGAGAGCTGGGACTTTCTAAGGGAGACGAAATAACTGTATATAAGGCCAATATGATTATCCCCCAGGTGCTTGATAACCTGACCAGAGGCGGTCATGTTGAAATACCTGAAAGCTGTCCTTCCTGCAGCCATAAGGCAGTGTTGAAAAAAGACAAGGATGTGGAGGTGCTCATTTGCATTAATCCCCACTGCCCTGCGAAAGAGATAAAATCCTATGAGCTTTTAACGTCAAGAGCAGGTTTGAATATTGAAGGACTTTCAGAGGCCACATTGATTAAGCTTATTGGGGAAGGTCTTATTCATAAGCCAAAGGATATTTTTACCCTGGCTAAGGATTCTGTTAAGAAGGATAAGTTTCTTGACATGGAAGGCTTCGGGGAGAAGTCCTGGAATAACCTTGTAGAAAATATTGAAAAAAGCAGAAACACCACTGCTTCCAGGCTTTTATACAGCCTTGGAATTTCAGGGATTGGCAGTGCCAACGCAAAGGTTATTGCAAATAAATTCGGTTCTGATTTTGCAAGACTTATGAAGCTTACAGAAGAGGAGCTGAAGGAGGCAGAAGGCATAGGCGATATTTTAGCGGAAGGGTACGTGGAATTTTTTAAGGATGAAGGAAACAGAAATAAAGTTGAAGGTCTTTTAGAAGAGCTTATTATAGAGAGGAAGGAAGCAGAGGGCCATGAGGTGCTTAAGGGTATAAGCTTAGCAG
>JAAZGD010000069.1 GCA_012511395.1 Clostridiales bacterium | reverse complement strand
TGATTAAGGATGGAAGAACTTTAGTGCCAATAGAATTCTTTACAGAAATTCTTGATATTAATGTATCCTGTGAAAACAAAGTAATCACCTTTACAGAAGAAGAACCTGTTATTATTATAGGCTATGTAAAGGATATAGTGAAAAATGAAAAGGGAGATTTAACCTTCACAGTGAATGATGACCTTGAAATTGATGATTACATGAACAGCACAGTGATTCATACAATTAAAGACAATACAATTTTTAACACTTCTTTAGAGGAAGGGAAAGCCGTTAAAGTAGTGGTAAGTAGGGCTATGACACTTAGCCTACCGCCTCAGACTAATGGGTATTTAGTTTATTAATAAACATAGAAACAGGGTGTAAATGTAAGAGGTATTAAAGATGATACCTCTTTTTAATTTGTTTGAAAATTAACGGATACAGGGATATACTGTTATTTGTAGTATTGCGAATTATCAGTATGCTGAAGGAGGCGATTTTGTTGAAAAAGGTTTTATCGATTTTTCTTATCTTATTGCTTTGTCTTACTTTAATCTCCTGCGGAGATAAAGGAAAGGCTTCTTATGATGTTCCTCAAGAGCTGGAAGACATGTACAACAATCTTATGGGAAGTCTTGACCCGGAATTCGCATATGATGTGGCGTACACATTGTCAGAAACAGAAGAGTTTCACAGCTCTCCGCTGGGAGGTCGAAATGCAGGCTCAGATGCGGAACACAAAACTGCAGAATATCTTGTGGATTTAATGGAGGAGATTGGGCTTACAGAAGTGGAAAAGATGGGCGCCCAATGCGACCTGTGGTCAAACAATGGATCCACATTAAAGGTGGGGGATACATTTTATGATGTTTATGCTTACCCATCAAAGCCTACGCCAACAGATGGAATCACTGCAGAAATTGTTTTCATGAATGACGGCACCATGTGGGATTATGAAGATGTAGATGTAACAGGTAAAATCGTTCTTGTAGATATCGATCAGAGGGCGAACTGGTGGATTACTTATCCAATGCTGGAGGCGGAGCTTCAAGGAGCGGCTGCTATTATGAGCGCCCAGGTTTCAGGCTTTGCAGAAATAGCAGATGACGCTTTGAACTGTCAGGATATTTGCGCCCCCATGAGCATCCCTTGCGTATCCATAGGTCTTGGAGACTCACAGGAGCTTCAAGAAATGATGGAGAAGGGGCCTGTAACAGGAACATTGACAGTGGACAACGATATCAATATTGACCAAGGGACAACTTATAATGTTTTGGGTAAGATTCCCGGAAAAAGCTCTGATTATCAGATTGTAGTAGGGGCTCACTACGACGTCCATTTCCACGGTTTTCAGGATAACTGCTGCGCAGTAGGATTAAATCTTGCCATGGCAAAAGGGATTATTGATTCAGGCTATGAGCCAATGAACGATATAATCTTTGTTATTCACGGCTCTGAGGAATGGGGATCCTTTGGTACCCAGTACGACTGGACTGTAGGCGCATGGGAAATGATAAACCACCAGCATCCCGAATGGGTTGGAAAGACTTTAAGCTTTATAAACTTTGAACTGCCGGCATATGAGTTTGACACTTACACGACTTCCTATTCGGCCCCTGAATTTTATTCAATGCTGGATTTCTTTACAAACACTTATCCGCTCTGCCCCGAACCTGTAGAATGCTTCCCTGACGGTGTTCTCACTGAAGGCTATCAGACATACACCTACAGCGATGATTTTTCATATTATGCTGCGGGAGTTCCGTCTGTTATAAACGGATTCCTGTTGCAGAAAGACATGGAAAATGTGTTTGATTTTTATTTGAATTATTATCACTCAAACTATGATCTGCCTGAGATATATAATGAGAATGTAATGGAGTTCAATTTGAAATACTATACAGCCATGGCAATGTATATAGATCAGATGCCGGCTTTGTACATAGATTTCACGTCACAGTTTGACAGGATAACAGATTCAATCAATGAGGAGCTGATGCTGGAAGCAGGCATAGACATGGATAAATACATGGAGAACCTAGATATGCTTCATGAAAATGCAGAAGCCTTGGTGACTCGTGTAACAGAAGTAAACGATGGATATATTAAAGCCTGGATGGATAATGATGAGGAAGAAATGGCTGCATTGTATGAAGAAGGCAGGGAGCTGACAAAGCAGAACCTTGAAGCCTTTGTATTTGCACAGGACGCATTCCTGGGATTGATGTATGAAGCCCCAATGTTAAGGCATGAAGCGCCTCAGTCA
The DNA here is from genome assembly GCA_012511395.1 of Clostridiales bacterium. Classification (GTDB taxonomy): domain Bacteria; phylum Bacillota; class Clostridia; order Peptostreptococcales; family Anaerovoracaceae; genus JAAZGD01. The sequence continues at coordinate 1,674 of JAAZGD010000069.1, read as the reverse complement.
AATATTGAGCTTTCAAGACTTGTTATAGGAGCTCTTGAGGAAGGCGATGTAGTTACAGCCTGTGATGAGTATGCATGGCAGATTAACGGTGTTTTGGAGTGGTATGCCATGTACTTCTCACCTGAAGTAATAAAAATTCAGGACCATATGTTCTGGGGACTTGATAATCAGGACAATCTATATTGGGGAACAGGCAAACAGTTTGCTCAAGCAAAGGTTGAAGCCGCCACAAGAAGTTTAATAGAAAGATATGATGAAGAGAACGGCGACTTTACAGAAGAGATCAATATTTACAATACTGCCATACAGCAACAAATGACTGTATTAAAGGCTACAGCTGATCAGGAGATCTTAGATATGGCAGCACTTGCGGAAATGTTGATCTAAATGATTTTGTTATAATCATTACAACTTTATTGACATTATAATTTACGGAGTGGTAGAATATATTACAAGAAACTTTCATGAAAGTAGTATATAAAAAATGCTAGTAACAAAGGTAGCACCTAGTTTTAAAGGGACCGCGTTTCATGAAGGGAAGATTAAGAAGGTTTCCCTGGAGGATTACCGCGGGAAGTGGGTGGTGCTCTGCTTTTACACCGGTGACTTCACCTTCGTTTGACCGACGGAAATTTCACACATAGCAGTAGGCTATGAGGATTTGGAAAAGTTAAACGTAGAGGTGTTGTCCGTAAGTACTGACAGCGTGTATTCTCATAAGATCTGGAATGAGACAGAATTGTCCAAGATGGTAGGTCACGATATACCCTTCCCAATGGTTTCAGACCAGGGTGGGAAAATCGGAAGGCTCTACGAGGTCTACGATGAGGATGCAGGTGTAAACATCAGAGGCAGATTCTTAATTGACCCTGAAGGAATTATTCAGGCCCAGGAGGTTCTAAGTCCTCCTGTAGGAAGAAATCCCCATGAACTGGCAAGGCAGATTAAGGCCTTCCAGCATCACAAGGAGACGGGAGAAGTAATGCCGTCAGGCTGGGAACCGGGAGGAGTCACATTGAAGCCTTCTGCTGATTTACCCGGCAACGTATGGAAGGTATGGACACCACCAAAGGAATAACAGGCTAAAACTAAAAAAAGTTGGTATAATAATAAGACCTGCTCTATGAATAGAGCAGGTCTTTGAAGTCTAAGTAAGGAGTAAAATCATGTCTTTAGGAAAGAACCATATTACCTTGGGAACGGCAGGCCATATCGACCACGGTAAAACGGCCTTGGTAAAGAAAATTACCGGCTATGATTTAGACAGACTGAAAGAGGAAAAGAAGAGAGGCATAACTATTGACTTGGGATTTGCCGCTTTAACTCTTCCCTCGGGAAATACTGTTTCCATAGTAGATGTGCCGGGTCATGAGAAGTTCGTTAAGACTATGGTGGCCGGCGTTTCGGGAATAAACTGCGCCCTTCTTGTAATTGCATTGGACGAAGGGATTATGCCTCAAACTCTGGAACACATAAATATTCTGACCATACTTGGAGTTAAGGAAGGCCTTGTGGCCCTCACTAAGAAAGACCTGGTTTCAGAGGAGATTGCAAGATCAAGAGAGAAAGAAATAAGGGAGTATCTGAAGGAAACCGGCTTAAAGGATTATCCTCTTTTTTCTGTATCCTCAATTACGGGTGAGGGAATAGATGAGCTTTTGGACTATCTGGATG
>JAAZGD010000068.1 GCA_012511395.1 Clostridiales bacterium | reverse complement strand
TAAAAATCAGTAAAGGAGGGATCCATAAGCCCCATCTTCAAGCTCTCCATAAGAGTGAGCCATTCAATTAAAGATACATTAAGGCCTTGTCGCCTCAAGTGATAAAAGAAGGATAAAAACATTTTTTAAAAGCCTCTTAAAGTGAATCCTTTAGTTCTGATTTCCTCCATTGAAAGGATATCCTGATCTTTTTTAAGGAGCACGCCCACATAAGGTATTTCTTCTCCTATCCTTTCCACATGCACCCCCGACACCTTGAGAGCCTTAATCCAGTCTAAAAGCTCAGAGGTGGAAGGAAGTTTGGAAAGTTCTCCCATGTCCCTTATTTTATAAAAAGCTTCAATGGCTTTTTCCACAAGCTCCTCATCCATGTTTCCATAATGAACGTTGATTATTTCCTTCATCTTCTCCTTGTCAGGAAACTCAATATAATGAAAGATACATCTTCTTAAAAAGGCATCGGGAAGCTCCTTTTCTGCATTGCTTGTAATTATTACTATGGGCCTTATTTTCGCCTTAACAGTTTCTTTGGTTTCATAAATATAGTATTCCATCTGATCAAGCTCCCAGAGAAGGTCGTTGGGAAATTCAAGGTCAGCTTTATCTATTTCATCGATTAAAAGGACAGTTCTCTCTTCTGACATAAAAGCTTCTCCCAGTTTTCCCGGTTTTATGTAGCTTTTAATATCCTTAACATCCCCTTCTTTAAACTGACCGTCGTAAAGCCTTCTTACAGTATCATAGGTATATAACCCATCCTGGGCTTTAGTAGTAGACTTAATGCTCCAGCAAATAAGCTTTAGACCTAAAGCATCTGAAATTGATTGTGCCAGCATGGTCTTTCCCGTACCCGGCTCTCCCTTAATTAAAAGAGGCCTTTCTAAAGCCATGGCCACATTTACTGCATTCATCAATTCTCTTGTTACGACATAATCGTCGCTTCCTTTGTAGCTCCTCTGTTCCATATTATAAATCTCCTTAATTAAAGCCCTATAATTAAAGGCACAAGTATAGGTACCGATATGCTCATAACCAGCCCCGAGACAAAACTGTATATGGTGATATTAGGTGATGTTGCCCGTTCAACTATGGGAAGGCAAACATCCATGGAAGCAGATCCCGGAAGGCCGACACACTCAATAAAGCCTATATACTTTGCCACAAAAGGTATCAACACTATTCCTAAAAGCTCTCTCATAACATTGTACATGAAAGAAAGCGCAGATATTTCAGCCGAATACTCAGAAAGAATAATAGGTGCCAAAGTATACCACCCAAGACCGGCACTTACAGCCATGCTCTCTCTTGCAGTAACAGGCAACACAAAAGAAATTAAAAATGCAAAAAGCAAAGTGCCGATTATAATTGCAAAAGGGAAAATCAAAATTCTTGCTCCCATCTTTTTAAAGCTGGCCACCACAGTTCCGTCTCTGCCCAAATCAATTCCTACAAAGAACAAAAGAACGCAGAGCCCCGGGATTAATAAGTCACCTGAAATCATATAAAAGGCTTCAGGCATTAAGAAGTGACCGAAGAGAGCCCCAAGAATTACAGATACCAATATTCCTACAGTCATACCTTTTTGCCCTCCCTGTTAATACCAAGAAGCTTTCTTGCAAAGGTTACCATAAGAATAGAACCTATGAATGTAGCTATGGTAAGTATAAAAGCATTTATACCTATTGAGCCCAAGCTTTCCAGAACTCTTTCATCTCCTCCTATTCTGCTTCCCATAACAAATACAAGGAGAAACACAACAAGGGTAACAGAGCGGGAACTCACATCCCATATCTTTCCTTTTCTGCCTCTAAATCTGGCCCCCACATAATACCCCATAAACGCAATGCTAAGATACAATACCAATAATTTCATTCTTTACCTCTGAAAACTCTATACAACCTGCTATATATATTCTTTCAATTCTTCCTTTAAAAACATCAAACTCCATTTCAAGATCTCCCTTTGGCTGCCTTACCGTAAAACTGTAGGTGCCATCGGATAGTTTTTCCTTTTCCTTTAAGCAGGCAGCCAATGCAACTGTCCCTGTACCGCAGCTGCCTTCCATAAAACTTGTATTTACTGCTTTAACATGTACTGCCGGTATCATAGATAAGTCATCTGAAACATACATAACACCCAATGCTTCAGAATCAGTGAGCTCATAACCTTTTGCCACAAGCTCATTAAACTCTTTTTCATCGTAACTATGATTAAAGGTTACAAAGTGTGAAATACCCGGAAGCTTTACTAAAAACAACTGAGCCCCCTTGTACACTTCCTTCCCTATATATAAAGGTAAGGGCATGGAAACCTTGGCATAATTCTTATTGATATCTGTAAACACACTTACAGGTTCACTTACTCCTGAAACCTTAACCTTAATCTCACCTGAGCTGCCTCTTCTCTTAGCACAGTAAAGTCCAAAGGCTCTTGTAGCATTTCCGCAAAACTCCAACCCCGCCATCTCCATAGTACAAGAATCCTTAATGAAAGCCACCTGTTCACAAGATGGCTCTCTTCTCATAAGTTCTATGGCAACCTTTTCATAATCCCTTCGCAAAACCATGGTTTTAACAAAACATGTAATGTTCCCCGAAGGATCAGCTAAGAAATACTCCACATCCATATATCTATTCCTTAGGCACCACAAAGTTCATCCTTAAAGGCTCCACCTTCATGGTGAACTCCTTAAACTTTTCAGGCTCCCCGTCAATGCATACATTGATCTCTTCACCCTTTGAAGAAACCTTAACTTCACTTGCCTGATAATATGTTACTACTTTTTTCCCTTCCTTGTCTTCTAAATGAGTCCCCTTAACATACTTGGGAAACAATTTCAGCAATTTAGGCGTAGGCATATTTACTGCAACCCCCACATCAAGCTTACCATCTGTCAAGGAAGCTCTTGGTGCTGCCTTAATACCACCTCCGCAGTAACAACCATTACCTACGGCAGCAAGAAGGACTTCCCCCGTATAAGTATCGATTCCATCAAGCTCAATAAACAGCCCTATAGTGTTTTTCCTTGCTAATGTAATAAATACGGAAGCAAGATATAAACCTGAGCCTCTTAAAAAGGGTTTGTCCTTTAAAG
>JAAZGD010000067.1 GCA_012511395.1 Clostridiales bacterium | reverse complement strand
GTATAGACTTTTACAATCCATACAAATATTTCTCATAACGGAGCCGTGAAGCTCTATTACATTTTTACTTCCTGCCATTTGATGAAGTCCGTCCACATTCTGAGTTACTACACCCTTCAGCTTGCCTTCTCTCTCAAGCTCTGCCAGTTTAAAGTGAGCCGGGTTTGGTTTTGCGTCTTTATATATAAAATTTTCTTTATAATATTCAAAAAAGCTGTCCATATAACTCACAAAATAGCTGTGGGATATGAGAACTTCAGGGGAAACGCCATACTCGTTCTTGGCTTTATAAAGGCCTTTGTCTGACCTGAAATCAGGAATCCCGCTGTCCGTGGAAACTCCTGCTCCTCCAAAAAACGAAATGTATTTAGATTTATCCAATATCTCTTTCAGTTTATCATCCATCTTTTCCATCCTCCATCATATGGGCCACCAAATACTTAACGGCATCCTGCTCCTGTTTTAAAAGAATTCCTTCATGCTCCATAAAGGCTTCCTGAGTCTCCTTTTTCATAGCCTTAATAGCTTCCGCCGTCTTTAGAATCACAAGACACCTTGTATTCTCCAGGGAAGGCTTTTTATTTCTGCATTCCCTTAATGTTTTATCAAAAGTATCCTTAAATGACTTTTTATCATAAAGAATTCTAGGGTCAAGGGAAAATGCATGGGCGGCAGCATCTGCCAAAAGGGCATCTTTCTCTGTGAAGTCCTCTTTCTTAAAGGTAAAGTAATTGCCATAGTATTTCCCCAGGGCTTTTTTTGTTTCCCAATATCCTAAATCAAGGAGCCTTTTGGAATTCTCTTTATCAAATATTAAAAGATTGCCCAGATCCCACTCGCTCCTTATATGAATGTACTCGGACAATTTATCTGTATCTGTCTTAATGAGAGGATTATCCATCTTAAGGTCTACTGCAATAACCTTTGTAGCTCCCCTTTCCATGGCCATTTCTATAGGTATAGGATCGGCATAACCACCATCCACATACATATTCCCGTCTATTTCATAGGCCTTCATGGCAGGATATAAAGAAGCGGAAGCCATAATAAAGTCGTGAAGCTTTCCCTCTTCAATTTCATCTACAAAAAGTTTTAATGCCTCCATGGATTTACTTTTCTTAAGATTTGCAAGCCTTACTGTCACAAGACCATATAACACAGATGACTCTCTGACCTTCTCCTCCCTGATAATGCTTCTTAAAAGGCCGTGGAGGCTCTCTGTTCCTATGCCCTTTCTTAACACTATATCTTTTAAATAGGACAACACCTCTTCCTGGCTCATACCTTTAATAAGCTTTGACTCCTTAAGCTCCTTTTCCTCTTCCTGAACCTCTGCATCCAAAACCATTTCAGTTTCCAGAGTAGACCAAAGCTTTTCAGCCAAAGGATAATCGCCTTGAGCTATTGCCGCTGCATTAATAGCGCCTACAGAAGTCCCTGTCACAATGTCAAATTCAATTTTTTCTTCAATCAATGCCTTCCATACTCCGATTTCGTAAGCGCCTCTTGCTCCTCCCCCTCCTAAAACCAGAGCTCTTTTTTCTTTTTTCATTCTTCTCACCCTTTCATAAAAATATTATACCATAGGACCTTTATGTTCACTCCTTTAACTTTTACGGCATTCATGTATAATATAAATATGAAAAGAGAATCCTTATCACAGGAAAGCTACGAGAAAATCTGTAAAGCCGAGAATACACCTGTCCATGTAATATGCCATTGCAGGTGTGTTTCCAATGTGGCGGTTTTAATTGCCAAGGCACTTATTAAAGAAGGTTTTGATCTCGACCTCGTCCTTCTGAGAAACTCCTGCCTCCTTCATGATATAAGCAGGGCCAAACCCGATCACGCAGAGAGAGGCTATGAATTATTAGTAAAACTTGGTTATCTTGATGAGGCAGCTATTGTGAGAGAGCATATGAGACATAACCCTTCCTCATCCTGTGAGGATTTTACTGAGCTTGATATAGTCTGCATTGCAGACAGGCTGGTCTTGGAAGACTGCTTTGTAGGGCTTGAAGAACGGATGGCTTATGTCCTTGAAAAGTCGAAGGATAATATAGAAGCCATAAGAATAATTAGAAATAAAAAAGCGGAGCTAAAGATCGTCTTAAAAAAAATCGAGGAAAAGGTGGGTAAAACCATTGAAGAAATCATTTTGGAGGGAGAATAATGGAACTTACGGATACCATAGTAAAAAGGCAGAGTATAAGGAAGTTTAAAGACATAGATGTGCCGGAAGAGGATATTAAAACCATTATTGAGGCAGCCTCCAAGGCTCCTTCGGGGAAGAACATCCAGAACTGGCATTTTGTTGCTATAAAAAACAAAGAGCTTAAAGAAAAAATAAGAGAAGCAGTAAGAGTGAAAAACGAAGAAATAGTGAACAGAATGGCTTTAGTAGACGAGGAAAAAGCCGAAAGATTCCTGAAGTTCGCAAGGAACTTCACACTTTTTGCAGCCGACGCCCCTGTCCTTATTATAGTATTTGCCACCGATTATACACCCTCAGGCTATTTGGAATTAAAGTTCCTTGGAGCTGATGAAAGCCTGACAGATGACTTAAAGGGCAGAAAGAACCCCGGCATGCAATCCATAGGTGCTGCCGTCACCATTCTTTCCCTTAAAGCCGTGGAGTTGGGATACGGCACTTGCTACATGACAAGCGCAAATTATGCAGGCGCCCTTATCCAAAACATTCTAAAGGAGGAAGAGGTGTTTTGCAAAGATGACTACTATATGTGTGCCATGGTACCTTTGGGAGTCCCTGAGGAAGGAGCAAAAAGTCCGGGCAGAAAATCTCTTGAAGAGATCTACACCTTTGTAAAATAGTACACAATATTTCTGATTTAATATACAAAGAAGGTGAATTCATTGAAAGGCACTCAAAGAATTGTGGCAACAAGCCTGATGATGGGGCTCATTGTAGTATGTACCATGTTTATTAAAATCCCTATACCCCTTACAACGGGCTACGTTCATTTAGGAGACGCTATGATTTTCTTAAGCGTATTCCTTTTAGGCACAAGGTATGCTGTTATCGCTTCAGCCTTTGGCTCCACATTAGGAGATATATTAAGCGGTTTTGCCATGTGGGCCCCATGGACCTTTTTCATTAAAGGCATCATGGCCCTGATAGCAGCCTTAATCTATGGCATGATTTTAAAATACACGAGCTCATCTCTAATAACGAAAGCTCTGATCTCCATGATTCCTTCCGGCATCTTTATGGTGATAGGTTATTTTATCGCTGAAGGTGTGATGTACGGAAGCTGGATAACTCCCTGGATTGGAGTTCCATGGAACATCGGGCAGTTTGCAGTGGGAATAATTCTCGCCATCATACTGTACAAAGCCCTGCTTAAATCGAAGCTTATAAAGCCATAGAATCCTTTATATCTTAATTGTCACAAGTCGGGATACTCGTGTAACGATTATCCCGATTATTATGCCTGTAATCATGCCCGCCACAAGAAGAACGGGGAAATAATAAAGAATCTGAAATGTTTCTACAACGGCAGCAGCCACAAGGAGCTGACCTATATTATGAAATACGCCGCCTGCCATGCTGACACCTACCATGCTAAACTTATTTGTATAATAAAGAATCACCATAACAAGAAGGCTTAATAAAGCCCCCGAAAGGCTGTAAAGCATTATCACAGGACTTCCGAAAAGAGATGCCACCACTATTATCCTGACCACATTAATAGTAAGGGCATATCTTACTCCCATGCTGTACAATGCAAAAACCACTACAACATTGGCAAGCCCCAGCTTTATACCCGGCACACCAAACCCTAAAGGCACCAGGGTTTCCACATAGGAAAATATGGCAGCCAGACTTACAAGCACGCCTGATAAAGCCACTTTTCTAGTTGGTGACGCCGTCTGCATCCTGTTCTTCCCCTCCTGTAACGCTTACTACCACCTGGTTTGGCAAACATATAATAGATTCCCCATTTCTTGAAATCTCTCTATGCTTGACACAATACTGATCGGGACAATTGGCATAAACCATCTTAACCTTACCGTCCTTTATTACAACAGAGTTCTCTCCCTTGTAATCAAGTTCTATTTTTCTATCCTTTTCCAGGCTGTATATCCCTACTACCTTCCCTTCCACCTTTACCTGAACCTGGCCTGCCGGCAGAGAATTAAAATATATTATCCCCACAAAACAAATAATGCCGGCTAACAGAAACGAAACAGCCAGCAATAAATCAGCCTTTGTCATTTGAAGTGCTTCAATTACTACAGTATCCTTTTTCATATTATTTTATGCTCTCATAAATTGAAAGCAGTTCTTCTTTTGTAAATTCATATTTTTCATTGCAGAAGTTACATAGAATTTCTGCCTTCCCATCCTTTTCTATTATGTCGGAAAGCTCCTCTTCACCCAATGCTGCCACCACCTTTTCAAGGCGCTTTCTGCTACAGTCACATTTCCATGTGATCTCCCCTTCAGCAATCTTTCTTAATTCAAACTCTACAGGCATTGAAGAAAAGATTCTTTTACTTAGAGCCTCCAATCTTTCATCTTCACTTAAGTTCTCCGGAATTTCTTCAATCAAAGATGTGAGGGGAGGCAGATCTGCCAGTATTTTTTCAAGATGTATAACTGCTTCTGTCCTTTCACCCCCGGGGAGCATCTGAAGAATCATGCCCCCAGCATGTTTCACCTTTAAGTCCACATCTATCATTACCCCTAAAGCCACAGATGTATTCTGTTGCTCTGAAACGTAATAATATAATGTCAGGTCCTCTGCAATCTCTCCAGAAACAAGAGCAATTTTACCTTGCTGAGGTTCCTTCAAACCTATATCCTTTATAACTGTAAGCTCTCCTTTGCCTATACCCTTTCCTACATCCAGCTTTCCAGGTCCTTTTAACGGAAGATGAGCAGAAGGATTGTTCACATAACCCTTTACCTGGCCCTTGCCGTTTGCAGCTGCTATTATCTGTTCCAAAGGGCCGTCACCTTTAAAGATTACAGTGAGCTTGTCTTTTTCTTCCTTCAGCATAAGACCCATAAGTCCTGTTGCTGTAATCACTCTTCCTAAGGCTGCCGTGGCAAGGGGAGTCGTGTTATGAATCCTTCTTGCTTCCTCTGCCAAATCGGTGGAAATAGTAAGATAAACTCTATAGGTCCCCCCTCTGTCTACCCCCACAAATACCTTACTCATTTCCAAGCAGATACCTTTCCCTAAACTTTTCCCTTTCCAAAGCTTTGCTGTAATAGAACCCCTGCGCAAGCTGACATCCCGCCTCTTTTAAGAACTTCAATTGCCTTAAAGAGGAAACACCTTCTCCAAGGGATGTAATATTCATTTCCTTACACATATCAATAATTGCTTTTATAATAATCTCGCTGTTCCTGTTTCTGCCAATCTGTTCAATCAAGCTTCTGTCGATCTTCACTATAGCAACATCCAGCTTGCTGAAGATGGAAAAATTGGAGTACTCATATCCGAAATCATCAAGAGCAATAAACAATCCGCTTTCCTTAAATTCCCCTGCCACCCTTGCTATTGTTGATTCTTCCAGATCCCCCATTCTCTCTGTTATCTCTATCTGAATATCTTTTCTGTCAACACCATACTTATCAATAAGGTCCAGAGTTCTTTCCACAATGCCACGCTCCAACATGGTTTCCCTGGAATAATTCACCGATACTCTTAAATCCGTAAAGCCTTCTTTGTTAAACCTTTTAAGAGCCTTCAACGATTCCTCCAATATATGTATATCAAGATACCTTATTATCCCTATCTCTTCAAAATTAGCCACAAACATAGAAGGAAGAACAATATCGCCTTTCTCGTTAATGCCCCTTGCCAGAGCTTCCATGCCCCATACCTTGTTATTTTCCAGACTTATAACAGGCTGATAAAAGGCTTGATACTTCTCTTTTTCCAAATCTTCAACGAGATTTGAAAGCAGTGTATCATGGTATTCTCCCGTTCTATGAAGTACGCTTTCCCTGTACTTAAGATGGTTGGCTCTCTTAAGCTCCTGACAGTGGACAAGCAGCTTATTCACATCCACAGAATCTCCTGCCCAGCAATATCCTATGCTTGTTCTTCCCGGGAATTTTTCTCTTAATACTATCTCAAGCGCTCTTGAGACGGTGAGGAAGTATTCTTCCTGATAATCCATGAATATTGCCACTATTTCCGAATCGATTACCCTAAAGATTTCTCCTCCCTTTAACTCCTCTGCAATGAGCCTCACTATTTCTTTAAAGACCTCGTCTATCTCCCTTATGCTCTTTAAGGCTCCTATGTTAGGCAGTATATTTATCCCCACCGCCAGAACTCCCAAGGATTTAAGGCTTTCTCTCCTCAATGCTTCTACTCTGTTTAGATAATCCAGTCTGCTCTTTATTCCGTCATATTGTTCCTCAAACTCATCATCTATACTGCCGCTGTTTTTCCCCTCCTCTAACACGACTCCTTCCATTTCAATTTGCCCTTTAAGAATCTCGAGGATTTCTTCACCTCCTGTGGCAAAGACGACAGCTCTTCTTTCACCTTCCGTTTCGTAGAAGTTAAGCTTCCAGTTGCCTTCACCGGCCGACTTTTCCGTTGCCTCCAATGCCCTTTCATAAGTATCCTGATAAGTACCCTCCGCTTCACTGAGAGCTGCACCACCTGCAAAGGAAAAGTTTCCTTCAGGGTCCTTAAATCTCACCAGCGTTTTAAACACATCAAAAACTTCTTTAACTTCCTTTACAAATTCACTGTCTGATTTACTTTTAACTGCAATTAAAAACCGGTAGCCCTGTTTTACACAAGCCAAGTACTTTGAGGGTAACAGCAACCGCAAGTCCTGGCCCCACCTTGACAGCAGCTCTGCCATTCTTCCTTCTCCTAAAGAAATCTTCTCATAGGAAACATTTAATAAATCAACAATTAATATTCCTCTTGATGAAGAATCCTTGCCTTGAGTTTTCTTCAAGAACTTTCTCATAAACTCTTCAGTATAAAGAGTTGTTATAAAGTCCCTGTCTATAGGCTCCTGAACCTCGAGCTCTCTTTTTATTCTTAAATCATCGTCCTTTAAGTACATATAGCAATAAATATCCCCTGTTTCGGGATGCATCACCAGCCTGACAAAAGCAGTCACCCAGTTCAATTTACCGCCGCTCTCTGAAACAAGAATAACATATCTTTTATGGTCTATCCCTGAAGCAAAGCTGTCCATCAACCTCAGTCGTTCCGTTTCATCGTAAAACCCTGAGTCCTTTTCATCATAAACAACAGCCTTTAAAGACTCCCGGAAGCTGTCATAGGTCACCTGGTTTTTACATAACATAAAATTTTTGCATTTATCAATCATGTTCCGGGAAAGGTTACACTTAACACATTTCATACCCTTTCCGCCCAAATGCGTGAGCACCCATTCTTCAAGGGCAAATCTGTTTTTTGAGCCATAACCCAAAGGAAGCTGCTCAATTATACCAAGAGCCCACAAGGGTCTCTTATCTTCTGCAAATACTGTTTTAAAAGAGACTTTAAACCATTCATATGTTCTGCCAAACACCCTACCCCTTATTATGGCTTCTCCCTCCGGCGCTCCCATTTTCAATTCATTGTAAATCTTGAAAAGAGTATCGCTTACATCCTTATGTACATAGCCCGATTCAAACATCTCTTCAATTTCATGGAAGACTTTTCCTTCTTGGTTTACCAAAACCTTTTCATTGAAATCATAAGTCCACGTGCTTATACCCGCCTTCTTAAGAGCCCGTAAATATGTTTTCTCCATACCTAAACTGAACTCAGCCGCTTCTTTCTGCTTTGAAATATCCTGACTCATAACAAGAAACAGTACACGCCCTCCTATGTAAGGTATATACTTAATGCGGCCAAAGAGCCAAACAGGTTTTTCAGCCAACGAAAAGGACAGCTTGAATTCACACTCCGAGGGAGGGCCGTCCAAATCGGCTCTTGTTTTGTCTGAAGCTTCATCCAACGCCTTCCAGGATTCATCGTCTATGGTTTTCCTGAAATCGTCCCCGTAAAGCATTTCGTAATTTGATCTGGAAATCCCCATGATATTCAGAAATTCATCATTAATATATCTTGTTATGATTTTCTTATTTGCATACTCATATATTCCTATACCTCCGGGGGCCGTATCCACAAAGGCCTTCATCATCTTTTTAGAAAGAATGAGATCCATGTTATCTGTTCTGTCCACTGTTTCCAAGGATTAATTTAAATAGGGATGGTCGTCAATATCATCGGAATAAAATACATACCTGTTCTTTCCTTCCCCTTTTGCCTTAAACAATGCTTTGTCGGCCTTTTTGTAAAGCTCTGAAAAATCTTTTCCGTCATCAGGATAAATGCTTATTCCTATACTGGCTGTCAATTCTCTGCCCCCTTCGATTGGAGTTGCCAATTTGAAAAGCAAGTCTGTTGCCTGTTTCTCCGCTTCATTTTTGCTGTCAATATCCTTTAAAAGCACTACAAATTCATCTCCGCCCAGCCTTCCCGCAACATTATCCCTTGATGCCGATGACATAATGTTAAAAGCGAAATTTGTCAATACCTCATCTCCATAGACATGTCCGTGCTCTTCATTTATCCTTTTAAAATCATCTATATCCACAAGCAAAAACCCATGACTTTTTTCGCTTTGCTTTTCCATGGTGTTTGTAAATTCCTTGATGATTCCTCTTCTGTTGAGAAGTCCGGAAAGCTCATCCCTGCATGCCAGCTTTAAAAATGTTTCCTTGGTTTCTTCAATGGCTTCCCTCTGAAGCCCCATTTTGTGCTCATGAGTTTCAGTAATATCGATAACGAGCCCTGTCATCTTTCCGCTTTCTTTATCCATGTGGCATTTTGATACGTAGGTCTTAACATTGCCTTTTCCCCTTTCCATGGACATTGTAAGCTCAAAGTTCCTTTTATTCCGTTCAATATTTTCACTGATTTCCGCTATTAAACGTTCCTTCTCCTCTTCACCTATCATGTTTTGAAATGCGGAGAAAGTCTTCTGTCCATCCTTTCCTTTTGTCAGCCCAAAAAGTGAATAAAAGGAATCATTGGCCGCAAGAAGAGTAATTTTTTTGTTAAACTTAAAGGCGAAATAGCCTACAGCCATATCTAAATCCATAGGTTCTTCGTTAAACGTCATGAGAACATCCCCTTCCTATTACTTAGACAAATAGCAAGCAAGAACAGCAGGCTTAACCAGATCATTAAAGCTGCGTAACAGTTCATTCTCTTCTCCGGGAATCATGAATACAGGCGTTTTTCTGGTGCAGCAGGCGCAATTAAGATCGTAAATTATACCTGCTATTATCCCTTTTGCGCTGTCCTCTTCCACCACCCCCGGCAATCCCAAAAAATTGACGGCTTCCTTTGCCCCTAAGAATCCTTCTTCAGATGATCTTTTGGTAAACACGATGGCATCGTTTTTTTGTATGGCATCCATAAGGCTGTTCTTAAGGATCTCCACATCATCCCTTATAAGATAAGTACTCCCTCTTACGCAACCAAGCTCTTCTAACAGGGCCCCCAGCAAAAAGGAATTTGAATCCCTAATTTTCCCGGGGCTCTCCTTTTCAACAATGCTTACAAGCTCATCTCCCACAGAGATTATTCCAATCTGGGGTTTATCAAAAACCTCTGCCGTAAGAATCCCGGAAGCTGCCAATCTGCCTATATCTTCAGGTGTTAAACGGCGGCCTGCCTTGAATCCCCAAGTATCCTTTGCCAAATACCTGTTAAGAACAAGATTAATAGTAAGTGTTTCCGTTCTTCGCTCCAGGTCAGAAAACTCACCCATAAATTTTCCCAATATAGCTTTGCTGTCAATCATTTTCTCTCTCCTTATCCCAATAAATCAAGCTCTACCTGTGTGTAAAATCTTTTCTTAATCTCTTCAAAGCTTAAACCCTTTTCTCCCATTATCCACATAATCTTTGCTAAAGCAGTCTCCAGGTTCATATCCTTTGTCTCCAGACATTTTAATCTTGTACCAAGACCTCTTCCAACCTCGTAGGTAGATATGTGGCTTCCCTCATGTATCACTTGAGTAGTGATTATAAGAACCTTGCTTTCATCCTTCTTTAACGCCTCTTCAAAAGCAGGCACCAGCCTGTCCGGCAACCCGCCTGCTCCGAAGCTCTCCACTATAACCGCATCGTTTCTTTCAAAGATTTCTTTTATTAAATCCGTTGATGTTACAGGAGTAAGTTTCAACAAAAATACCTTTCTGTTAAGAACGGTGTTGAATACAGCCGACCCTTCTCTTTTCTCTTGGCCGATATACCTGATAATCTTCCCATTCTGTACGGTGGCAAGGAAAGGAAAGTTAATGCTGGAGAAGGCCTGATAGGAAACGGACATAACTTTTTTTGCTCGTGTGCCCAGTATTACTTTCCCGTCAAACACTATAGTCACCCCTGAAGAGCCCTCATCAACAGCATATATTATGCTGTCTGCTAAATTGACCTTTGCATCTGTTGAATCAAAAGTAATAGGCCTTTGGGAGCCTGTAAGAACTACAGGCTTAGCAGTGTTTTGAATCATATAGGAAAGAGCTGCTGCCGTATACGCCATAGTGTCCGTTCCGTGAGTTATTACAAACCCGTCATACTTATGATAATTATCGCGAATCATCTCCACAAGCTTCACCCATATATCAGGACTCATGTTGGTTGAATCGATAGATGATATCTCCACCGTATCAAGATCACAGACCAAAGACATATCGGGAAGGTAGGAAAGAAGCCCCTCTCCTCCTATTGAAGGTATGAGGCCCTTTGCAGTTTCTAAAGAACCTATAGTGCCACCTGTCGCCACAAGCAGTATCTTCTTCATAGGCAAATACTCCTTTTTCTAAACTAGAAGAAAAGCAATTTTTAAAACCCCATCTTCAGTCCCTAAATATCTGACCACTAAAAAGTCGGGAGCTATATTGCTGTCTTTAAGCTCCAAGGTAATACGGTTTCCTGCAACCTTTATATATTCTGGGTATCTCCCCGCAAGATTTGAAATTATTTGCGGAAACAATGCATTTGCAGCAGAGAAACCCAGGGTTTCATAAGCCAGAACCACCTTATGTTCATTTTTATTAAAAATAAACTCCAAAACTCTAAGATCAACATTTACCCTGGTCCTTAATACCATTTTAACCCAGGCTTCCACATTAATCCTATCATTTTCAAATCTTACTTTGTAATCTTCAAGCTTGCCCTTTGAGCCCTCAATTATCACACTTCTTATAGACACATTGATCATATCCTCTTTAACCGATATGACCCCTCTGTCTCCTTTTTCATAGTCTATTCCCGATAATATGGAAGGCATATCATTTTTTACTGCATAAACAAGCCTTAAAAGCAGCTTTATGAGCTCTTTTTCCATTATTTTGCTCCTTTGACACACATAGTTATTTTACCACTATTAAATCCTCCTGCATAGTTTCTGTCTTCCTTGTTAAGAAAACTATATTCTGTTAAAATAAAGTTCATAAGGAGTTTTGATGAAAAAAGTAATACTCTATGTAATGATTTCTGCCACTCTCTTCAGCACCATGGAGGTGGCATTAAAAATAGCAGGAGCAGGCTTTGATGCTTTTCAGCTCACCTTTTTAAGGTTTACAATAGGCGGGCTTTTTCTCCTTCCCTTTGCTTTAAAACAAATAAAAAAAGATAGTATTATCATCAGCAGAAATGATTATTTCTATCTCCTACTTCTAGGTATTGTCTGTATCCCCGTTGCCATGGTATTCTTTCAGCTTGGTATAATCTATTCAAACGCCATAACGGCAGCTGTGGTCTTTTCCATAAATCCCGTGTTTACCGTTTTCTTCACCCACTTTATAACGGAAGAAAAACTGACAGGAATAAAAATAGTAGCTTTAATAACAGGCCTCTTAGGTGTAATCTTAATGGTGACCCCTTGGAACATTGCTTTAGGTGACAGCTTAATAGGCGCTTCCTACTCAGTTTTAGCCGCTCTCCTCTTTGGCCTTTACAGTGCCCTTGGCAGAAAAACCATTAAGAGATTAAAGGGACTTCCCCAAACTGCCATAAGCTTTCTCTTAGGCTCAGCTGTCATGTTGCCCCTTCTTTTAGTACTGGGCAAGCCTGTAGTAGCAAACATCACATGGAATAGTATTTGGCTTATTCTCTATGTAGGTATCATGGTAACAGGCGTAGGATATCTGGCCTATTTTCTTGCAATGGAAGAAGGAGATGCCATAACAGCCTCCTTCACCTTCTTTATAAAGCCGGGGCTTGCACCTGTATTTGCTATCCTTATCCTTAATGAAACAGTAAGTATAAACGATATATGGGGTATACTATTAATGCTCTTAGCTTCATATATAATAATAAGAGAAAACAAAAGGAAGAAATTCAATGGATCTTAAATATATAGAAAAAACATTTCAACATAAAACTCCGTTTCCCATGGACCCTCACAGCTACTATGCGGTGATGGTTCCCATAATTAAAGAAAAAGAGAACCTCTCTCTTCTCTTTGAGATTCGCTCTCACGAGCTTCAGGTACAGCCGGGAGAAGTATGCTTCCCAGGAGGTAGAAAGGAAGAAGGTGAAAGTACGGAGGAATGTGCCATCAGGGAAACGTGTGAAGAGCTCTGTATAAAACCCAGCCAACTGAAAGTTATAGGGCCTTTGGACTATATGATAGCCTATAGCGGCTTCACCCTTTATCCCTATCTTGGCGTAATAGATATGGAAGCGATAAAAAGCAGATCCTTTAACCACCATGAAGTCCATGACACCTTCCTGGTGCCCTTTGACTTCTTTCTAAACACAGAACCCTTAAACTACTCCTATACGGCAGAGCCTGTAATACCAAAAGAATTCCCCTACCATCTAATAGGGGAAAAAGAAAACTATAACTGGCGAATCGCAACATCTGAGATTCCCATATACACCTATGACAACCATGTCATATGGGGGCTGACCGCAAGAATAGTTAAACACCTAATTGAAACCTTAAAAAAGTAGCTTCTATTTCTTACCGTACAATTTATCGTGGTAATAGCCATCAGCAAGATACAGTGCTGCCATGGCATTATGGGCCAAAACCCTGTCCTTTGTTGCAAGCACAGTAACAGGAGCTTTGGAATACTTCATAAATAAAGTATCATGGCCAACACATAAACCTAAAATTACATTTAGATCAGTCCCTTCCCTATCCAGAAGATAGGCCTGACCTATGGGATTGCACATAGTTTCAAAGGTACCCGGATCAATCTTTTCAAAATCAGAAATATTTATAAACTCTTTAGGAATATATCCGCTTTTGCAAGCCACAGTTTCCACCTTAAAACCATTATGCTTCAGCACATCACAAAAAGCCCTGGCCTCCTTTTTAAGTCCTATGCAATGAGCAATCCCTATCTTCTCATACCCCATCCTATGAGCAAAATCCATAATCTCCTCAAGCCTCGTCTTCTCACAATACCCAATAGCCTCAGTTAAAGCCGCCTCATGAGCAAGCTTCTTATTATCACCTTCCTCATAAAGCTTCTTAACCTCTTCCATCTCCTCTTTCAAAAGGCATGGACAATTTAACGGAAACTTGGAAGGATCATCCTTCTCACAAGCATCAATACCGCAATACGCACAAGTAAACATCTATAAAACCTCCAAACATAAATAGCAGAACTAACTCTACCTATAACTATGTAAGCGTCAAATTGTAGACACCTTATCAGCGATAACGATTTATGAGACAATTCTCCCTAGATAGCTCAATATGGGTTTCAGAAAGGAGAATTGTTTTCATTATGAATAAAATCCAACAGATAGAACAACAGCAATTATGGATGTCTCGCATCAATGACCTTGCCAGTAGCGGCTTAACTCAAAGCCAATGGTGTCAAGAAAAGGGGTTCTCTGTCAGTACCTTAAGATACTGGATGAGAAAGCTTCGAGAACCTGAGGAACAAGATTCCACCAACTGGCTTCAGGTAGATATTCCGGAAGATGGTCATGTAGCTAGCTTGCCGATTTCAAGCAATGCTGCATCTGGTGGGCTTAAAATCACCTGCGGTAAATATATTGTGGAATTTCCTTCCGGTTATGATGTTTCATCCATGGCGGCTGTTCTAAAATTGCTTTCCGTTCTATGATTACCCGCATATGCCGAAGCAGCAAGGTCTTTCTTTCCTGTACACCCATTGATATGAGAAAGAGCATCAACGGACTTGCCGCCATAGTCCAAGGCTCTTTCAATCAGGATCCATTTGATGGCACTTTGTTTGTGTTCATAAACAAGAACAAGGATAAGATAAAAGTTCTTAAATGGGATAAGGACGGCTTCATCCTCTACTACAAGCGGAGAGAACGAGGTCGTTTTAACTGGCCTTCCCTTTCGGAAGACCAGACTACCATTACAGTTTCCAAGGAAGATCTTTACCGGCTTTTAGATGGTCTCATCATGGAGCAATTTATCCCCAAAAAACAGTATGCTGTGGTCTAACAAATGTTTAAATTTCAACATTTCAAGGCATTAAATGTCTTGTTTTTGGCTGTCTTTTATGGTACAATAAATGTATAAAAAACCTAGTCAAATCAATGGATTTAGCATCCCTATCAAGAGCGGAATTAGAAAACAAATTCCTGCAACTATCTATGGAGGTGGAGTCTCTTTCCGCTAAACTTTCTTGGTATGAAGAACAGTATCGATTGAGTAGAACCAAACGATTTGGCCCTTCCAGTGAACAGACGCCTTTTGATCAACTGTCTTTCTTCAATGAAGCAGAATCAGAAGCGTCTACTTTTGTTGTTCCCGAGCCCACCCTGGAAGAAGCAAAGATCCCTTTCAGGAAAAGTAAGGGCAGGAAGAAAGCAATTACGGAAAACCTTCCTTGCATCAAGATAGAGTACCAACTATCTCAGGAAGACAGGTCTTGTCCACAGTGTGGAAACCTTCTTCACGCAATGAAGAAAGAAATCCATCGCGAATTGACCATTATCCCGGCCCAAGTCAATGTAACGGAAAAGGTTCGATACATCTATGCTTGCAGAAATTGTGAGCGAACCGGAATCAGTACCCCCATCATAAAGGCACCTATGCCAAGCCCAGTCATCAAAAACAGCTTGGCTTCTCCCTCCCTTCTTGCCCATATCATGCAAAGAAAATATGTGGATGCGGTTCCTCTTTACAGGCAAGAAGCTCAATTTGGTAACTACGGATTAAAAATTAGTAGACAGACAATGGCGAACTGGGTTATCCAGGGATCCCATAACTGGCTAAAACCACTTTACCAACAAATGCACCAGGTGCTACTGACAAGAAATCTCCTTCATGCAGACGAAACGGTGCTGGAGGTTCTCAAAGAACCAGGTAGAGACACCACCATGAACAGCTACATGTGGGTTTATGGAACAGGGCGAGATGATATTCCCATAACCCTTTACCAATACACCCAAGGTCGGTCTGGAGATTTTGCCAAGAAATTCCTACAAGGGTTCAGCGGATATCTTCAAACCGATGGCTACGCCGGGTATCACAAGTTGGAATCCGAGGGTAGTCCTAAAATCCTTTTGTCCGGCTGTTGGGCTCATGCCAGACGAAAGTATGATGAAGCCTTAAAAGGCATTTCTGAAAAAGAAGGAACTTCTGCTCTACTAACCAAGCAAGGCTTGGAATATTGTAATACCCTGTTTCGAATCGAAAAAAGCATAAAACATCTATCCATAGAAGAACGATATTTGCGAAGAAAACAGGATGCACTTCCTACCGTAGAAGCATACTTTAACTGGTGCAAGGATCTTTCCGAAAAGGTACTGCCAAAGAGCCTTTTGGGCACAGCCATTACATACAGCCTGAACCAGGAAAAATATCTCCGAAGATATCTGCTGGACGGTGGGATAGAAATCTCTAACAACCGGGCAGAGCGAGCCATCAAGCCCTTTGTAATAGGTAGAAAGAATTGGCTGTTCTCAAACACTCCAAAAGGAGCAGAATCTAGTGCAATCATATATAGCATTGTGGAAACTGCCAAACAAAACGATTTAAATCCGTTCTCCTACCTGGAGTATCTATTCCATCAATTACCTAACATCGATATTCATTCGAATCAGGTGTTGGCATCATTTCTACCTTGGAGTGATAGGTTGCCTCAATCATGTAGAAACATGTCCCGTCAACTAGCATCAACTGATGCCAATTGACGTCAGTTGACGTCAACTAGTACCAACTGCCCTTACTAACAGACCGCTAACCAAGCGGTCTGTTTTTGTATGTTCCTCCGGTGTCTACAATTTGACGCTTACAGAACCTGATTGCTTCCAAGGATTGCTGGAGGTAAAACAAAAAAGCCCCCGCAAGAGAGCTTAATTGCCTGCTTTCCTGCGGGGCTTCTTTCTAACGTATCTAAGAGAGAATTGTCTCATAAACCGTTATCTCTGATAAGGTTTCTACAATTTGTCGCTTACTCAGTTTTTGACCAAGTATCGCCTGCAAAGGTATACGTGCCGGC
>JAAZGD010000066.1 GCA_012511395.1 Clostridiales bacterium | reverse complement strand
GCATTTCCACCAAAGGAGTTTTTTCTACAAAATCATAAAGCTTTTTAGTTCCCATGAGGAAAGTCACCAGCATCTTTCCCTTATGAATAGTCTTTTTTGCACCTGTAATTGCTCCTGTCTGAAAAAGATCCACAACTCCGTCTGAAATCATTTCAGAGTGTATTCCCAGATCCTTTTTATCCTTAAGCTGATATAATACTGCATCGGGGATTGCACCTATACCAAGCTGCAAAGTGCTCCCGTCTTCAATCAGTGAAGCGCAGTGCTTTCCTATACTTTCCTCCACCTCTCCAATCTTTGCCATTGGAACCTCTGTAAGAGGATAATCCACCTCCACAATTTTATCAAATCGGCTGACATGAACAAAGGTATCTCCGTAAATTACAGGCATATTGGGGTTTACCTCCACCAGCACCTTCTTTGCCGATCTTATTCCCTCCATGGTATAGTCTGAAGATACTCCCACGGAACAAAACCCGTGCTCATCAGGAGGAGACACCATAGCCATCATAACATCTACCGGACATAATTTTTTTCTTATAAGACTTGGTACTTCATGAAAAAATGCAGGTACATAATCTCCGTGGCTCATTTCGATACACTTTCTCGTGGGCCCTCCTGCAAACCATCCTTCCCATCTGAAATTTTCTGCATACTTGGGGTCTGTGTACTCGCCCTTTCCAAAGGTTACCATATGGGAAATAGTAACGTCTTTGTAATTATGAGCATTCTTCACCATGGCATCCACAAGAACTGTAGGTTCTCCAATACAATGGGCAAACACGACTCTGTCCTTTGACTTAATCTCTTTTACAGCCTCTTCTGCAGTACACTTTCTTTCTTCATAAATCTTCTTCCAGTCCAATTTCTTTAGCCCTCCATTAACATCAATAAAGAATTAACCGCTTCATCTTTGTCATCCTCACTGTTTACCTTCACAATGCCTTTTTTTGATTGAAACTGTTCAAATGAAACACACATGCTGGTACAGCCTGATACAACCAGGAGGGCATCGTAAATGACACCCTCCTTCGCGATCTGAAAGTCAACTTGCTTCAATTTTTCTTTAATATATTCAACCAACCCATCTCTTTCATATCTGGGGTTGCATCCTCCGCAGTATCGTACACCTACTTTGAACATTATTCTTTGATTCCTGCAATATCCTTTGCCAGCTGTTTCTTGGATTCAATGTTACCTTGCCTTGCAATCATAATTCTTTGGGCCTGAGGTGAACCTGCTCCATGCAGAGATTCGGTTCTGTACCCTACAGCTGATGCTCCTAAGCAAATATTCTCCAGGAATCTTAATACCCTCATTCTGTTTTCAGTTGTAGCAAGAGGCGATCCTGCAAGATACTTATTAACAATATCTCCTATGGTTTCACCGCTTCTGCCTACTACCATCTTCGATCTGAAATCCTGTTCCGAAGGCATGGTTACCATAATACCTCCTGCGATTTCTTCAGCCAAATGCACAATGTCGTAAGGAAGTCTTGTTACATTCAATTTGCAAACATTGGCCAGTAACATATCGATTTGGTAATTTCCAGCTTCTGTGGGGTAGCCTTCCGTGGAACATGCAAGGCCGCAGCAATAAAGTGTTTCATTTAGATGAGTCATCTCAATAAGCTTGTCCTTAATGTGAGAAGCCTTGCTTACTCCGTTGTAATCAGCTATTAATGCAGATGCTCCGATGATAACATCGCCTACACCTACTTTACATCCACCGTAGGACTGTCTGTGGTATCCTGCAAAACGCTCTACCAAAACTCCGGCAAACTCAGTTTCCCCATCCATGAAAACATATTCATTTGGAATGAATACATCATCAAAAACCACAAGAGCCTCCTGGCCCCCAAACTGTCTGTTGCCAAGATCGATATCAGCACCCTTTTCCAGCTTCCTTGTATCGCAGGACTGCCTTCCATAAATCATGTAAAGACCTTCCACATCAGAAGGACACGCAAAGGAAACTGCGTAATCCTTATCCTCTTCCTTCATAGAAATAGTAGGCATTATTAAATGCCAGTGAGAGTTAATGCAACCTGTCTGGTGAGCCTTTGCTCCTCTTACCACAATACCGTCAGGTCTTCTTTCCGTCACTCTCAAAAAGAGATCGGGATCTCTTTGCTGTGATGGGCTTAGACCTCTGTCACCTTTAGGATCTGTCATGGCGCCGTCTACGGTCCAGTCTTCTTTTTGAACCTGTTTCAAAAACTCTACAAATCTTTTGTGGTACTCTGTGCCATACTTTTTATCCATCTCGTAAGTGGTGGAAAACTCTGCATTGAAAGCATCCATACCTACACATCTTTGGAAGCAGCTGGCAGTTTTTTGACCTAACAGTCTTTGCATCTTCACTTTCTTCTTAAGGTCCTCTGTATCTTTATGAATATGGCCAAATCTGTTTACTCTTTCACCAATTAATTCTGACTCTGCTGTCATTAAGTCCTGATACTGTGGTTCGTGTGCCAAGTCATAGGTTACAGCCACGCAATTAATTGATGGTCTTATCATAGGGTGGTCAACCCAGTTGTCAATTTTTTCTCCGAACAAATAGACTCTTGTCTTTAGCTTTCTAAGACTTTCGATGTACTGGTCTCCTGTCATTAACATTTTTTTCTCTCCTTTGTAATTTATAATAATGGTTAAAAACCAAACAAAACCTTTCTTAATTAAAGCTTTTTTCTACGTTCCAGTATCTCTCTTGCCATCTTTAAAAGGTCCTCTGAAACAGAATCATCCAGAACTACGTCCTTTACATCCTCCACCTCGTTCATAATTATCTCTTTTACTACCATTTCTATAGTATCCTGAGCAGAAGGGCATTGGCCGCAAGCTCCTGTCATCTTTATGAAAACTACTCCATCCTTAATTTCCGTAGCTTCACAGGCACCAAAATGCTGCCCTAATATAGGGTTAACCTTCTCTTTAATTATTTTATTCAAACTGTCTATATCCATTTTAATCCTTAAGTCAATCATTAACCTGCAATGAAATTATACCCTTTTTTACCAGTGTTTACAACACGAAAAGGCGTTTCCTTGCTGTCTTCACCTATTACAACAATGCTGTTAAGAAGCGCATTTATTATCCTGTTTCCTGAAGAGCACCAAATATTATGAATTCGTTCTCCTCCAAGAAGAGAATTAATGTATATCTCCACGTAATCGGCAGTCCAGTCAATTTTTTTAATTTTGGAAACATGGATTTTCACCAGTTTTGTACTCTTTTTCCCCTTAACATTGTCGCCAAAATAAATATACTTGTTTGAGATAACCATATTCAAGTTCTTGTTGCCCTCGTAGTACTCCCTATAATCAGGTTCAAATCTTTTGGACTTATTATTTTTGGAATACACATAGTGCTTTCTCATATCGCCAAAGACCATAAGGAAAAAGGTTTCAAGCACAATTTCATCTTCTTTAAAGTGGCACATCTCATCATAGGCGCTTTTAAAGAAGTCTTGGATAAACCCTTCCTCTGCCATCTTCTCCACTTCGTTATACAAAGCTTTGTAATCTGTATTTTCAGGATCCAGGCCGTATACTAATTTTTTCACGCTGCTCTTATATCCTGAAGCATTTCTTCTGGGCTCCCTGGAAACGACCTTTCCTTTTTTACTTTCTTTAGTCCCATCTTTTCCCCGTTGTTTGTAATAAAAAATACTCAGCACAACAACAAATCCTATTAACCACTCCATAGAAAGTCCTTTCTTTAAACACGTGTAACTTTTCTTAATGATTATATCAAATAAATCCTTAAATTTAAACAAAAAGGCCAATTATCATTTCTTTGATAACCGGCCAAAGCTTCAGTCCAATACCTCAGTGGAAATCCCATGATTACCAAAAGCTGCAGTAAGAACAATTCTCTTATTTTTCTCTATTTGTTCTTAAAGGCAGCCTCTCTCTTTTCAAGAAAAGCGCTCATCCCTTCCATCTTATCTTCTGTAGAAAAAACAGATGAAAAACTTTCAATTTCAAAATCACTTCCCGATTTTGAATCTACATCCATGCTTTTATTAATGGCTGTCTTTGCAGCGCCTACAGCTAAGGGGGCTTTCTTCATAATTGTCTCCGCCAGAGCAACGCCTTTTTCCATAAGAGTATCAGGCTCTGTAACCTCTTCAACAATGCCAAGCTCCAAGGCTTTTAAACCATCGATTATCTCACCTGTCATTATTAGGCGCTTTGCCTTTCCTTTTCCTATAAGCTTTGCCAGCCTCTGAGTTCCTCCGAAGCCGGGGATAATTCCTAAACCAACCTCAGGCTGCCCTACTTTTGCTTTTGTGGAAGCTATTCTAAAGTCACAAGCCAATGCAAGCTCCAGACCGCCTCCAAGAGCAAAACCGTTAATAAGTGCTATTACAGGCTTTTCCATATTCTCAATAAGATTCATAACCTTGTGGCCCAACTTGGCCATGTCTCTTCCTTCCTTAGGTGACATTTCATACATCTGTTGAATATCAGCCCCTGCCACAAAAGCTTTCCCCTCTCCCGTCAACAGTACAGTTTTCACCTCTTCACTATTCTCTGCCATAGTAAAGACTTCGTAGAGCTCTTCCAACACAGAAACGTTCAATGCGTTCAGCGCCTCCTGTCTGTCAATTGTGATGTAAAGAATTCCTTCTTTGTTCTCAAATTTTACGGATCTAGCCATCATTCTTCTCCTTTCTTTTTTTATATAACAGTTTCTTAAATATTTTAGTTTCGGGGTTAACCT
>JAAZGD010000065.1 GCA_012511395.1 Clostridiales bacterium | reverse complement strand
TTCCTGAACAGTAAATCTCATGCCTTTCACAAAACCCTTGGTCATCATATTCATAATCTCATCCAAATCCATGGATTTTGACAGAAGATAATCCCCTGCTTCCAGCTTTCCGTTAAAACCGTGAAGCTTTGCATAGATCTTAAACTTATCTCCGCTTTTAATGACTCCTTCCTCTTCAAGGATTGTACCTATTTTTTGTGTAGATGTGCCGTAAGGTATGGAAATGGATATATACTCTTTATTATCCTTGTCAAGAGGTTCTGAAAGACCGCCTAAGTAAACAAAGCCTGCAAGCAATAACAGCAATACAACTCCCAGAGCCATTAAAACCCATGAATTAAACTTTTTGTTCTTTTTCCTTCTGCTGTTTCTGCCCATGTTGATTATTTCCCTCTTCCCAGGTATTCATCACTTCTCGTATCAATTTGAATAACCTCTCCAGCCTCAATGAAAATAGGCACCTGAATAACTGCCCCTGTTTCTACAGTTGCGGCCTTTGTAACGTTGGTTGCAGTATCTCCCTTTACGCCGGGCTCAGTTTCAATTACCTTCAGATTAACAAAGTTTGGAGCCTCCACAAGAAACGGAACACCGTTAAAAAACTTAATGGTGGCCTCATCATTTTCTCTTAAATACTTCATGGCTTCAGCTACCTGCTCTTCATTTAAAGGTGTCTGCTCATAGCTTTGTGTATCCATAAAGTAATATAATTCACCATCGTTATATAAGTATTGCATCTGCTTGGTTTCTATCCTTGCTCTGTTAAATTTATCCGAGGGGTTAAAGGCCTCTTCTCTGGTGGCCCCTGTAATGATATTCTTATATTTCGTCCTTACAAAAGCAGCACCCTTTCCCGGTTTGACGTGCTGAAAGTCTACTACCACATAAGGCTCACCGTCAATTTCAAATGTAACGCCCTTTCTAAAATCACTGGCATAAATCATAATATTTCTCTCCTTTTTCTATTTGATTATTAACAACTCTTTAGTTGAATGATTGGTGTTGATTGCACCTTTATCCCCCACTATAACAAGATCTTCAATTCTGACTCCCAGCTTACCCGGAATATAAATTCCAGGCTCCACCGTCACCGCCATGTTGGTTTTAAACTTATTCTTATAGGTAGCTTTAGTGTTTATATATGGCTCTTCATGAACCTCTTTACCTACACCGTGGCCTGTGCCGTGAATGTAATAATTACCAAAGCCTTTTTCTTCTATGTAATCTCTTGTTATATCATCAACTGCTTTAATGCTGACGCCTTTTCTTATGGCGGAAATACCCAGCTTTTGAGCCGTCAACACTATGTTATACACTCTTCTCATGTAAGGCGTTACTCTTTTAAAGGCTACAGTTCTTGTCATGTCTGCACAGTAGCCCTTGTAAACAGCTCCGAAATCCATGGTGAGGAAATCTCCTTCCCTGATCCTGTAGGATGAGGGAACTCCGTGAGGTTCAGCTCCATTTTCTCCCGCTACCGCTATGACAGGAAAAGCCATCCTTTTGGCGCCCAGCTCCAAAAGGGTTCTCTCTATTTCCTCTGCCACCTCTATTTCTGTCATGCCGACTTTTAAGTACTCAACCATGTGGGAAAAGCATCTATCATTCATTGAAGAAGCTGTAAGTATGTTCAGAAGCTCTTCAGGTGTTTTTACTGCTCCCACGATTCATCGTCCTTTTGAAACATTGAAGGGATTCCTATGGCCTCACCTAAGATCTGATAGACATCGCTCATCATCATGGAAAACCTCATTTCATTTTGGAGATGCTCCGCTGCCACAGGGTCCTTTGCAATTATCTCATATAAACCCTTGATGGATTCCATCATGTCCTCTCCCATTTCCTCCCCCACCATCTGCTTGGCCTGCAGCTCCAGCTGTTTGGCCTGAAAATCCGCCATCATCTTTGAGAGATCGGGATTGTTGTTTACAAGGGTTCTTGTTCTGTCATATTCCTTGTACTCCAAGGATTCCTTTATTGCCCTTGCCAGGTTGTGTGCTTCATCATAAACGTTCATATTATACCTCCAAAAATATTGTTAAAATCATGGGACTTCTTTTAGTCCTTGCATAAATAAAGTTTCTCATGGCGCTTCTTACAAGATTCTTCCTTTCATTCCAGTCCTTGGGGCATGTTTTTTCAGTTTCTGTTAAAACCTCATAAGCAATGCCTTCTGCCTCTCTTATAATGTCCTCGCTCTCCTTCACATATACGAAGCCTCTTGTTAATATCTCAGGCCCTGAAACAAGTCTTCCCGTTTCTCTTTCAATGCTGGCCGCCACTATTATAAGGCCTGCTTCAGACAGCATTTTTCTATCCTTTAATACAACATTACCCACATCTCCGACTCCCAGGCCGTCCACTAAAATATCGTCAGCCGGAATTACACCTTTTAGGTGTTCCGCTTTATTTTTCCCTATTACAAGACAATCCCCCAGCTCCAAAAGGAACACATTTTCCTTGTTCATGCCCATCTTCAAGGCTAGGTCTTTATGTCTGTAAAGATGTCTGTACTCCCCGTGAACAGGTATAAAATACTTTGGCTTAATCAAGGAGTGAATCAGCTTCAGCTCCTCCACACTGGCATGACCTGATACGTGAATATCTGCAATATCTGAGTAAATTACAGTGGCTCCCAGCTCAAACAGCTTGTTTACAACATTTGACACTGCCGTCTCATTTCCGGGAACGGGGGTAGAGCTTAAGACTACCACATCCCCTTCTTTTATTTGAACGGCCTTGTGGTCCTTGCCGGCCATTCTGGAAAGAGCGCTCATGGGCTCTCCTTGAGAACCTGTTGTAATGATTACCAGCTGATTATCCTTATAATCTTTAGATCTGTTTATGTCTATTAATGTTCCCTCAGGAATATTTAAATATCCTAATTCCACGGCAAGCTTTACAACGTTTACCATGCTTCTTCCCGAAAGAGCCACCTTTCTCTTATTCTTCACAGCTGCATCAATTATTTTTTGAACTCTATGCACATTGCTGGAAAAAGTCCCCACAATAATTCTTCTGTTATAATCCTTAAAAATATTCTCCAGGATCTCTCCCACTGCCGTTTCAGATTTAGTGAAGCCCGGTTTTTCTGCATTGGTGGAATCCGCAAGCAAAAGCAGCACACCTTTTTTTCCTATCTCCGCAATTCTTTGAAGGTCAATGGGCTCACCGTCTATGGGGGTGTAGTCTATCTTAAAGTCCCCTGTATGAAATACGGTACCAAGCTTCGTATCGATGGAAAGAGCCACAGCGTCTGCTATGGAGTGGGTGGCCCTTATGGCTTCAATGGAAAACTTCCCAACGTTCCATTTGTCCCCTGCTCTTATAATATTCATTTTGCCTTTAATGCCCTGTTCTTTAAGCCTGTTTTCCACCAAACCTAAAGTAAGCCTTGTACCGTAAATAGGCACGTCCACTTCCTTCAGTAAATATGGAATTCCTCCAATATGATCTTCATGTCCGTGAGTCAGTACCAGGCCTTTGATTTTATCTTTATTTTCCCTTACGTAAGTAAAGTCAGGAATAACAATATCTATTCCCAATTGGTCATCTTCAGGAAAGGTCATGCCGCAATCCACTATAAGGATCTCATTATCCTGTTCGAAGAGTGTCATGTTCTTTCCTATTTCCGATAAGCCTCCTATGGGGATTACCTTAAGGACGCTGTCAGATTTTTTCTTTCTTTCTCTCATTATTTTTATATTTAATTCTCCTTATTCTTTACAACAATATTTACAAGCTTATCTTTAACGGGAATGGTTTTAATAACATTTTTATCTTTAAGGATTTCCCTTACGGCTTCGCTTTCCATGCATACTTTTGTCAGCTCATCCTCAGGCAATCCCCATCTTACCATAAGCCTTGATTTCACTTTTCCGTTAAGCTGAATTACAATTTCAGCTTCATCCTTCTTTAGTGCGCTATCATCTACAGATGGCCATGGATGCTTGTATAGGCTTTCACTGTTCCCTGTAATCTCCCACATTTCCTCCGCCAGATGAGGAGTGAAGGGAGACAGCAATAAAATCAACCCCTTTACCACATAGGAAATCAATTCTTTGTTACCTTTACCCTTTTCCTTATACTTATATAGCTCATTGACCAATTCCATTATGGCCGAAATTGCAGTGTTGAAGTTAAATCTTTCCCCTATATCCTCAGAACACCTTTTAATGGTTATGTTGTATCTATAGTAAAGTTCCTTATCGTCCTCAGAAAGTATTTTAAAATCTTCACTGCCATGGTTTATAACAGGCAGCAATTCATTTACAAGCCTGAAAACTCTTGTTAAAAATCTATATGCTCCTTCCACTCCCGCATCTGTCCAATCAAGCTCCCTGTCGGGAGGAGATGCAAAGAGAATAAAGAGCCTTGCGGTATCAGAACCATATTTCTTAATAATCTCTTCGGGAGACACCACATTCCCCACTGATTTACTCATCTTTTTTCCGTCTTTTATAACCATCCCTTGGGTTAAAAGATTTTGAAAGGGTTCTTCATGGGAAACCATTCCCCAATCATAAAAGGCCATCTGGAAGAATCTTGAGTAAAGAAGATGAAGTATGGCATGCTCTACACCTCCTATATACTGGTCCACATTCATCCAGTACTTTTCTTTCTCCCTGTCCCAAGGTTCCTTTTCATTTCTTGGATCAAGGTATCTTAGGAAGTACCAGGAGCTGTCAAGGAAGGTGTCCATAGTATCCAGCTCCCTTTTCCCTAGACCTCCGCATTTTGGACATACTGCCTGTGAAAAGGTTTTTGAGGTGGCTAAGGGAGATTCTCCTTTTCCTGTAAACACTACGTCTGTAGGTAAAACCACAGGAAGATTCTCTTCCTTTTCAGGCACCCATCCACACTTGTCACAGTAAATCATAGGTATGGGACATCCCCAATATCTTTGCCTTGATATAAGCCAGTCCCTTAATTTGTAATTGACGGCTTTTATTCCTAAACCCTTTTCTTCCAGATACTCTGTAATTTTTTCAATGGCCTCCACATTGTTCATTCCTGTAAATCTGTCGGAATTGATCATGGTGCCTTCAGCTTCGAAGGCTTCCTTTAAATCGTTTACATCAATTTCCGGATTATGGGGATCCACTACAGGTATAATTTCCAAACCAAACTCTTTGGCAAAATCAAAGTCTCTCTGGTCATGGCCCGGGACTGCCATAATGGCTCCAGTACCATAACTCATGAGAACATAGTCTGAAATGTAAACAGGCACTCTTTTATTATTGAGAGGATTGATTGCATATCTTCCTATGAACACACCTGTCTTTTCCGTAGCTGTTGACGTTCTTTCGATGTCAGGTATGGTCTTGCATTTTTCCACATAGGATAGTGTTTCCTCTTCTTCCTTCATTCCCTTAACAAGTATAGGGACAAAAGGATGCTCAGGGGAAAGAACCATGTATGTAACGCCGTAAAGAGTATCAGGTCTTGTGGTAAATATTTTAAGTTTTTCTGAAAATCCTTCTATGGGAAATTCCACCTCGGCTCCGTAGGATTTCCCTATCCAGTTTTTCTGCATAATCTTAACCTTGGTGGGCCATCCGGGAAGATTATCCAGATTGTAAAGAAGCCTGTCTGCAAAATCGGTAATTTTCAAATACCACTGGGGCAGCTGCTTTTTTACAACCATGGTCTGACATCGTTCGCAACTTCCCTCCACTACCTGCTCGTTGGCAAGAACTGTCATACAGCTTGGACACCAGTTAACGGGATTATCCTTTTTATAGGCAAGACCGTGTTCAAAAAACTTTATAAAAATCCACTGCATCCACTTATAATATCCGGGATGGCAGGTTGCTATCTCTCTGTCCCAGTCGTAGGAAAGGCCCATTTCTTTCAGCTGAGTCGTCATTTCAGCTATGTTATTCCAGGTCCATCTGGCAGGCTCCTCCCTGTTTTTAATCGCCGCATTTTCTGCAGGCAGGCCGAAGCTGTCATATCCCATGGGATGCATTACATTAAAGCCCTTCATGGTTTTAAACCTGCTTAATACATCTCCTATGGAATAGTTTCTTACATGGCCCATATGAAGCTTGCCTGAAGGATAAGGGAACATTTCCAACGCATAAAATTTCTCTTTTCCCCTGTCTTCAGTTACCTTAAAAGTCTCATTATCTTTCCAGTACTTTTGCCATTTCTTCTCTATTTTCCCAAAATCGTATCTGTCGCCCATTTCACAGTATCTCCTTAAAGTGTTATAAACTCACAATCGCCCCATATAGTTTCAATGCTGTATTTGCTTCTTGCTTCAACAGAAAGCACATTGACTATTACATCTATATAATCCATAAGAATCCAACCCGACCTTTTATCTCCTTCAATGCTTTTAGGTCTTATGCCATTTTCTAAAAGCTTTTTCTCCACTTCTTCCGCCAGGTTTCCCACAAGCCTTTCATTGGAACCTGATGCCAAAACGAAGTAGTCTGCGAAGGAAGCTTTGTTTCTTATGTCTATTATCACAATATCTGTCCCCTTCTTTTCATCCAGGGTTTTTGCCGCTGCCATTGCCAGTTCCAGCTCTTTATTCTCCATTCTTTTTCTCCTTAATTCTGTTGCATAAAAAATCTCTTGCTCTTATGGAATCCTCATCTATTTCAAGTCCTTTTTCTTTAATAAAATCTATATTGTTTTCCAAAGCCATAAGCACTGCTTCATCAAGATCTACAAAGGCCTTTTCCCTCAGTCTTTCCACTCCTTCAAAGGATCTGGAAGGCTCAATAAGATCTGCCAGAAAAATTATTTTTTCCAGAGCTGTCATGTTGGCTCTTCCCGTAGTATGGAAGCTGACAGCATTTAAAACGTCCTTATCCGCTATGTGATACGTATCTTCAATAACTGCCGACGCCACTTTCCCATGGGCCAAATATGGTTTGCCCATGTACTCTTTAGGCAAGTCTTTTTCCAGAATTATTTCATCTATTTCAGATGATGTACACCCTCTGAACAAGTCGTGAAACAATGCAGCAGTCAAGGCCTTGTGAGGGTCTGCTCCATATCTTTTAGCAAGCTTCAAAGCCACCTCCATAGTATTTAAAACATGGCCTTTCCTCTGCTCTGAAAACTGAGGCGCTATGCGGTTTAAGTAGTCCTCCCCCGTATATAAATTATTGGAATATATATACTCCGCCACCTTCTTAGGAAGCAAATCCTTTGTGTCTGCCATAGTTGCCAGCCTTAGCCTTATTTCACTGGAGCTTATATCAAAAAGCTTGTTGTTCAATACTATTATCCCGGTGCCGTATTTTAAGCTTATATAATCAGTAAACTCACCGAAATTCTTTTCATCATAGCCTGGCCTTGCCCCTATTACAAAGGTACATGCGGAAAGAAGCTTTTCAGAATTCCACCATTTTTCTATTCCTAAAAATGAATCTATACCCAAAATGAAATATATCTCACCTGTATCATAGATTTCTTTCACATGTTCCAAGGTATAGTAAGTATAGGACAGCCCCTCTCTTTCGATTTCAAATGTTGAAATCTCGCCCTTTTCAAAATCCTCCGTTGCCAGCTTCAGCATATTGAGCCTATGAGACACAGATGCAGGTTTTTTCCCTGCTTTAAAAGGTTGCACCTTGTTTGGGATAAACAATACCTTATCAAGAAACAGCTGATCTCTTGCAGTTTTTACTAAAGCCATGTGTCCGTTATGAATAGGATCGAAGGTGCCGCCAAAAATACCTATTTTCATTCACTTACCTCAACTTTATGGAAAGCTCCAAAAGCTGTTCTTCCGTTGCTTCGCCGGGAGCACCTGACACAGGGCACTGAGCATTCTGATTCTTTGGAAAGGCTATCATCTCCCTGATGGAAGACTCCTTCTTTAAAAGCATGGCCAGTCTGTCAAGACCAAAGGCTATTCCGCCGTGGGGAGGCACGCCATACCTAAAGGCCTCAAGGAGAAACCCGAATTTATTTTCAGCCTCTATATCGGATATGCCAAGAGCTTTAAACATTGTTTTCTGAAGCTCCCTTTCATGTATTCTGATGGAGCCTCCTCCAAGCTCCACACCGTTTAAAACAAGGTCATAGGCTTTTGCTTTCACCTTTAAGGGGTCGTCAAAGAGCAATGGGATATCCTCTTCTCTGGGGGAAGTGAAGGGATGGTGAACGGCACTTAATTTTCCTGTTTCCTCATCCTGCTCAAACAGGGGGAAATCGGTTACCCACAGGAAATTATACCTGTCTTTATCTATGAGTCCCATTCTTTCTGCCATCTCTTTTCTTAAAAATCCCAAGGAGTCACGAACTACCTTTTTGATGTCTGCCGCTGTGAGAATTAAATCTCCTATTCCAGCATCAAACCTTCTTGCTATTTCCAAAAGCTGATCCTCATTAAAGTATTTGCCGATAGATGAAGAAATATATGTATCCTCAACCTTTATATACACAAGGCCCTTGGCCTTAAAGTGTTTTATGGATTCAGTAAGCCTGTCCAGGTCCTTTCTTGAAAGCGCCTTTGCTCCTTCCTTGATACAGATGCCCTTAATATCCCCGCCCTGTTTCAGCACTGTGTCAAAGACAATAAATCCGCATTCTGTAAACATATCATTGAGGTTTACAAGCTCAATTCCAAATCTTGTATCAGGTTTATCGGAGCCGTACCTGTCTATAGC
>JAAZGD010000064.1 GCA_012511395.1 Clostridiales bacterium | reverse complement strand
TATTATAGCGGTAAAACATACAGAAGATCAGACACATCAACCGTTGAAGTTGACAGGCTAGAATTAAATAGATTGATCCTAGAGGGCATGAATATTAATTACGAAGAAAAAGAGTCTTCATTAAAGAATCTGGAGTTTACTGTCCTGGAAGAGCACCTTAAAAAAGTGGTGGGGATTAAAGAATTAGATTTAGATATTTTGAGAACCTTAAACTTATACGACAATAGAGGCTTTTATAATA
Organism: Clostridiales bacterium; assembly: GCA_012511395.1. Lineage (GTDB taxonomy): Bacteria > Bacillota > Clostridia > Peptostreptococcales > Anaerovoracaceae > JAAZGD01. Next base: position 7,900 of record JAAZGD010000064.1, on the reverse strand, counting down.
TTGCCGGGGAAATTTTTGCTGACAAGAATTCTCTAGGCCAGATGGGGATAGATATAGTTAGATTTGGAAAAGATATCAATCATATTCTAGACAGAGAGAGCTTTTTAAAGGAATCAGTATTAAGGCAATATGACAAGGCTGTAGAAATGTTTGAAAGGTATTATCAGTATGAAGAGATTGAAGGATATGAAAGGGTAACTAAGGAATTAATTCCTAAGGAAGCCTTTAGAGAAGCTTTAGCAAATGCAATAATCCATAGAGTGTGGGATGTAAACGCTAATATTAGAATAACCATGTATGAAGATAAAATAGAAATAAATTCTCCCGGTGGCTTACCAACAGGAATGTCTAGAGATGATTACTTAAATGGGAATGTTTCTTCCTTAAGAAATCCTATTATTGCGGGAGTGTTTTTTAGACTTAAGCTTATAGAAAAATTTGGGACAGGTATCATCAGAATAAATAGGGAGTACAAAGATAGTGTTGTAAAACCTAAATTTGATATTGGGAACAATCACATAAAAGTTACATTACCAATAATTGAAAGAGATTTATTAAACTTATCTAAGGATGAATCAATGGTATATAACTTCATTAAAGAAGAAGTTGAACTATCTCGATATGATATTGATAAAAAGACAGGCTTCAATAAAGCAAAAACTATTAGGGTCATCAACAATTTACTTAATAGGAATATAATTAGAAAGATAGGTAATGGGCCCGGAACTACTTATACTATTGACTAATATAATGGAATCACTACTCAGCACTGTCCTCATGGTCAGTGCTTTTTTTGTGCCAGTTTTTGGGATTTAATTTCTTTCTATATTTTGTAGCTGCTTCTTTACCTACTATGGCTACTCCAAGCCAGAACATGACCTCCGCAGTTACTATGGCACCTGCTGCAAGGCTTGCCTTGATATGGGTTGGAAGCGGTGTGAAGGGAACGGTTAAAGGAACCAGCCAAAGTATAAATGAACCAATTATTAGGCTGATTCCTATTCTATATAGGGTTTTCTTTTCAGTTTTATTTTCTGCTTTTTCCAAAACTTGTAAATTTCCTTAATAAGGTGAACAACTTAAGCAACTGTATCAATAATAATGGGAAAGGAAGAAGTATTCAACAAGTTGAGGGAATTATTTCATGATACATTCAGATGTTGCGAAATAATATATGTAATATTGCGACAATATTCACGGATTATATATTGCATAACAAGATATGAAAAGTGATATAGCAAGTATTCAGTATTACAAAAGGGTGTTTTGTAATAACATTTAATGATAAAAGTAATATTCCGGCAGGAAAGGAGGCTAACGTGTCTAATATTACATTAAAAGAAAAGCGGTTGGGCGTAAAAGATCTGGTTCAGTCCAACATTGGATTAATCTCTGTTGTAGGTATGTTTTATGCCATCTGTTGTGCAGGCGCATATGGAATTGAAGAGATGATCCCTGAGGCAGGACCGGGTGTTACCATACTGCTATTACTAATTCTTCCCCTAATTTGGGCCCTTCCCTATAGCAATATTTGTGCTGAGCTGGGGTCGGCACGACCGGTGGAGGGCGGTTCCATTATGTGGGTTAAGGAGGCCTTGGGAGAGTTTTGGTTTGCCATAATGGTATTTACCAACGTTATATGGGCGTTAGTATGTAACTCTGTTTATGTTGTTCTTTCAGTAAATTATCTGGGCAATATTGTGGAATTAACAGATGCCCAGGCTTACATTATCAAGCTTTTAATGGTCCTTATATTCTTTATTATAAATGTTGTAGGACTGAAAGAGGTCAGTGTGGTCAGCACTGTTCTTTCTATTTTGATTATCCTGGTATTTGCTTTTGTGGCTATTGTAGGCTTTGCCAACTGGAACTTCAGCCCCATTGAGCCCTTTATGTCAGAGGAGTATGACGGACTTCTTGGAGCAATAGGTGCAGGTATTGCAATAGGTGTGTGGATGTATTCGGGGTTTGATGAAATCTCACTTATGGCAGGAGAGATAAGGGATGCAAGAAAAGTAATTCCTAAAGCATTGATGATAGTAGTTCCCTTAATCAGCCTTACTTATTTGCTTCCAACTATTGGAGGGCTTGCTACTGTAGGAAACTGGGAAAGCTGGACCACGGAGCCGGGCGGCGTGGGATATGCAACAGTTCTTACTCAAAACCTGAGTCCTGTGTTTGGAATAATATTTATGATAGTCGCTATTCTTGGACAGTTATCCATATTTAATGTCTGTATAGCAACAGGCGGAAGATGCATACTGATTCTTTCGGATCAAAACTTCGGACCTAAGTTTTTGGCAAGGTTAACGAGAAAGAAGGGTACTCCATATGTAGGACTTGTTATCGTTGCCATAGTTACTGCCTTATTAATACCTTTTGATTTTACATTCTTGGTGCTGGTGGAAGTATTCTTTATGGTCACTGTTGTAGCTTTAACAACTATTGCGGCCATGATTCTTAAGAGGCGTATTCCAAAGGAAGAGGTTCCTTTCCAAACACCGGGCGGAAAAGTCGGCCATACGATTATGGCAGTGGTAATTATTGCAATATGTGTATTTACTATTTTGTCAAACGGGACAGACTGGTTCCTTGGAGGCCTTCTGTGGATTCTTGCAGTGCCCTTGCTTTACCTAATTTTTAAGAGGCTTTACAAGGGGTCCACTGTTATGGAACCTGAGCTTTACCCCATAAATCCCAAGACTAAGCTGGGTTTTGGAGATCTTCAAAGAATCGGAAAAACTTATGTAGGAATCGGACTCTTTTCCACCTTTTCCAGATTTTTCCTAGGCTGGTATGAAGGTGAGTGGGGTCATGAGTACTATTTAGAAGAGTATGAAGAAGGTTTGTTCAGCAATTTCGATCTTATGCTGAAAGTAATTCTGATAGTAGGTATTGCCACAATTATAGCCGGGCTTGTTTTCTATATGGCAGGGAAGAAGATTGAAAAATAATTTCTTCGGATTTAATGCAAGGGTGATTGCTCAATGCAATCTTTTGGGTTACCATTCTTGTATATAATGTGTGTTCTTAGGATTTGAAAGGAGGAGACAGATTGGTTAGAAAAGGACATAAGTTTAAAAGAGTAACATTGTTTGTATTGGTTCTACTTCTTATGTCTGTCATGTTTTCAGGTTGCGCCAATGAGCAGGACAATCAGGCGGATTTGGTAAATGTGGGAATCTCATGGTGTGAAGTCATAGATACAGATGAGTACGGAGAGGACCTTGCGGCTTACATTGAAGCTGTAACCATGGCCTTAGGCAACCCTGTGCTTCTGTCCTTGTTTGAGACAGAGGATCAGGTGGAAGAGGCTCTTGATACTATCGATGTACTGATTCTTACAGGAGGAGAAGACATAGATCCTGCTTACTATAATGAGGAGCCTTCCCCTTATCTTGAAGAAGTAAATGCAGAAAGAGACAAATCCGACTTTTTGTTGTTGGAAGGAGCTTTAAAGAGAGACATGCCTGTTTTGGCAATCTGCAGAGGTTGTCAGGTATTGAATGTTTTTAGCGGAGGCACCTTATATCAGGATATTCCAACTGAATATGATACAGACATACTTCACAGGTCACCGGATGAGGAGGATTTTGAGTATCACGATATTCTTCTTTCAGAGTATGGTCATCTTGTAGAGATTATGGGAGACAGAATATTGAACGTTAACTCATGGCATCATCAAGCCATTAAGGATCTTGGGGACAACCTGGAATGGAACGGCGTTACTGAAGATATGATTATTGAATCTATCGACAGAACAGATGCTACATATGTTATGGGTGTACAATTTCACCCTGAGTGGATGGTGGTTGACGGATATCATGAGTATTTAAAAATCTTTGAGGCATTGATGGAAGCTGCAAAATAGTTTTTGCTTGTAAGGGCTCCAAGGAGCAGGAGGGAAGTTATGTATAAGAAAGTGTTGGCAATCCTTCTGATTTTAGTTCTGGCGCTAAGCTTTAGCGCATGTAAGTCCGGAGGAGAAGGTGAAGAGGGTATTTTTGGGGACTACGAGAAGGCAATTGATCTGGAATTTGCAAAATCAGTTATTGAAACAATCAGCAGCTTCGGCGATGACCCTGTTATGGGTATGCGTTCTGCAAGTTCCCCTGCCGAAACGGAAGTTGCAAATTATGTGGCTGATGTATTGAACGAACTGGGGCTTGAAAACGTAACTGTTGACGAGTTCACCCTCGACGGCTGGGTATTTAAAGGGGCCAATCTTACCTTTACTGATAAGGACGGAGCAGAGAAAAGAATTGATCTGGCAGCTTATCAGACTACCATTGTTGCCCAGAATGAAGAAATTGAGATTGTATATGCAGGAGAAGGAACGGAAGAGGATTATGAGGGCCTTGATGTCAAAGGCAAACTGGTTTTGATTGAGGTTGATCAAAATGAAAACTGGTGGATTAACTATCCTGCTTATCAAGCAAAGGTAAAGGGTGCAAGGGCAGTAGTTGCTGTTTCCGTTTATCCTGAAGAAGGACTTGACAGAGTAGGTGTACAGGATATCTGCGGACCTAAAGATGCTCCTGCTTTGGCAATAAGCGAGCAGGACAGTGATATGTTAAAGGAAATGATGGAGGACTCTGAAACGGGTTCTTTGAAGGTTATACTGAACGCTGATTCAAGGGTAACAAACAATGCCACATCCCACAACGTATGGGGCGAGATACCGGGAGAAACGGATGAAACCATATTCGTATTTGCCCATATGGATGGGTATTTCCATTCAGCCTATGATGATGCTCAAGGTGTGGCAACATCTTTAGCTATAGCAAAGGCCATGATGGATATAGGTTATGAGCCTGAGAGGACTATTCGATTCTGTTTCCACGGTGCTGAGGAATGGGGAGTTTCAGGCAGTGAATACGATTGGTCAACAGGTGCCTTTGAAGAGATAAAAACAGTGCATCCTGAGTGGGTGGAAGGTGCATTTGCAATTGTTAACAACGATGGAGGCTATGCAGTGCAAGGCGAAACGTATATGGGCATAAGAAGTGCTGTGGAGCTTGTATCATTTATTGAAGACAGTGTAGGTGAACTGAACGAGAAGTCAAAGTATGAATGGTCATACGATAAAACCAGCACCTATACAGAAGATTTCTATTGGGCAAGGGTGGGAATACCGGCCATAGTGGCAGGTGAAGGCGATGGTGAAAACTATGATAACATGGGCTACCACTCTAATTACGACAGCTGGGAGGCACAGCCTCTTGATGAGGAAGGGTTGACAGAATGTATTAAGGTCTTTGGAAAGCTGGTTTTGGATCTGGATTCTGTGCTTGTAATGCCTATGGACTTTACTGCAAGGATAGCAGATTTTGAGAATTCCTTGAATGACCCTGAGGAATTTGAAGCCTTGATTGAAGAGGCTTACAGCGCAGCTGAAAAGCTGGAAGCTAAAATGGCTTCTGTTGAAGATGATGGAGTAAGAGAGGTTGCTATTGAGTTAAATAAGCAGATTCAGGAAATCTATGTGGCTTTCCAAGATGCTCTTTTGGGCCTCGATTTTGAGCCGGAAGCTATTACAAAGCATGAGCTTTACCAGGATAATATAGAGGCTTTGGAAGGCGCCATTGAACTTCTTAAAGAAGGCAATGTGCAGGAGGCCTATGACGATTATATTTCAGCAGTTGACTGGGCATGGTACTATATGAACTTTGATGTTGCCACATGTCACTACTTTGAAAATCAGCTGTTTAATAACCGAGATACTACCTGGGGAGCAGGCCTTATAAAATTCCGTCATTGTGATATAGGCAATGTGGTGCTGAGTCTTTCCAATAAGTATGATATTGAAGATGGAAATTATGCTTTGGAAATCGGTGAGCTTGAAAGACTTCTTATGATAGAAAAAGACAAACTGGTTAAAATATTGGCTGAAGAAAAAGTAGGACTTGAAAAGGCCGTAGCATTAATGAATGAATACGCAATATAACAATTTATAAAGATTGGCTCCTGAATTATCAGGAGCCTTTTTGATGATTATGACAACCTAGTTACATTTAAAAGACTAAGGTTGAAATATGGCCTGTATGATATAATTGTCAAATAAGGTATTAGTCTTGTGAATAAAATATAAGGTGTAATGATATGCATGAGGAACAGAAAAAGAGACAGTCCTTTATGCTCTTGAAGAATGTGGTGTATTATACGTATCAGCTTCATTGTTTTTCCAGCAATAAACAAACACCGCCTGAAGATGCTTTTAAGATAATAATCCTTGAGGTCATGGCGTGGCTCAGGGAAAGATTTCGTGTGCTGGATGTTCCTGCGGAAATAATGACACCTGAGCCTCAAGACTATGAAAGTTATTCTTTAAAGGATATTAAGTCTTTTAGATTAGACAGCGGATATAAGCTGGAGCTTTCTTACTTGGACGAAGAAAAACGGTGGGCAATACAGCTTATGGAACCTGATATGGGACCTAACAGAGGGGAAGAAGAGCAAAGAAGACCGCCTGCACCGGGCAGATTGTTTTTTACAAACATAGGCCTTGTTATGAAAGAAAATAGGGTAGAGATAGGCATAAATGTACAGGTGTCGGAGCTTGAGAATGAAACTATTCCTTGCGAGGTATTCAGAATCGGTGTAGTAAAAAGGCTGTTGAGGAATTCAAAAATTGAGCTGGAGCAGGATCGCTACAGAATTTTGGAAACAGCCCGTGAGCTTGAGGACATGGCAAGTGTGGCTAAACTAAAGAATTATATTGCATCTTCCGAAAGGGACCTGCCTCTTGTGATATTTTCCCAACCTGCAAGGCAGGAAGTATCATTAAATGGCAGGATGAATGTAGGCCTTGAGGAAAAAGGGGATTTCCTTGGTTGTCTTTCGCCCCGACCTGATGTTGAAAGGATTCTTACAAACCTTGCACAAAAGAAATTTGACCATACTGTAATAAACAGATTGGCAAAAGATCTTATGGGATATGGGTATGTGTTTTTGTTGCCAAGGGGTCTTTATAAGAATTATATATCGGGGTGGGAATCCGGATTGGAGGAAGGAGACATTTGTATTTACTATCCTTCTAAGTTTGGGGACAGAAGGACGGTGCTGATGGGGAAAGAATTTTGGGAAGGGGATTCTAATGTATTATCCAAGATTATGGATGATGTGCAGGAATATTCTAAACGTAAGGATATAGGGTATGGAGATGTTAAGTTTGTTAACGAATTGCAATCTTCGGAGCTTGAGAAAATGATTCTTAGCAACAGAGAAGTGGAGGAGCTTCAGGAGGCATTAATTAATAAAGAAAAGGATTGCAGTAAAAGGCTGGAGAAGGAATTCGGTCGGGAAAGAGACAAGTGCAACCAGGAGATTATCAGGCTGGAAAAGGAGATCGAAAAGCTTACAGATGAAAAGGCAAAGCTTGTAAATTCAAGAGCAAGGGAAGAAAACTCCAAAGAGGAATTGGAAAAATTAAAGGATGAAAACAGAAATTATAAAGAGGAAAATGAGATGCTGCGTCATGAGATGCACAGACTTTCGGCTCCCAAAAAGCCTCAAGATATACCTTCCTGGGTTGAAGAGCATTTTTCCAAAACCTTGATCTTTCATTCTAAGGCTATTTCCCTTATAGAGGATGTAAAGGAATCGGAAGTGGATATGGAAATCCTTTGTGATGCCATTACATATCTTGCAACGGAATATTGGGAACAGCTTACAGGAAAGATTACTGAAGCTGAGATGAACAGCAGATGTTCTAAACGGTATGGCAGGCCGTTCTTAGTCACTCCTATTAAGGGTGGAACCATTGAAAACTATCCTATGGAATACAAGATAAAGTATTATAAAGTAGGGAATAAGCTGAGAGAATCTACTTTAGACCTTCATTTAAAAGTTGGAAATGATTCTGAGAATCTTCTTCGTATATACTTCCTTTATGATAAGG
>JAAZGD010000063.1 GCA_012511395.1 Clostridiales bacterium | reverse complement strand
TAATTGTATTTTTGAAATATTTATACAAATAGATTATAATTCTTCATAGAAGGGAATGGGACTTTACTATTGCTGTAATTTGCTTAACATGTTGCATTGTTAAATTCCTTCGAAGTTGACCGTCGCAACATTCAACATGTAATATCGCAATATCATATATGAGAGGGCAAAATTGTTACTGGTATTTACAGAATTTCAAAAGAAAGTGCCTTACAGGGCTGATTTCATAAATGTGGCCCAGGAAGATTTTCATTTCCATGACGAGCTGGAAATTCTTCTTGTGCTGAAGGGAACCACCCATTGTAAAATCCATAATGTTTTATACAACCTCAAGGCCTCCGATGTGCTTATTGTTGATACTAAAGATATGCATAGAATCTATGGCACTTCAAAGGATGCGATTATTTTGAGCATGCATATCGATGTGGAATTTTTCCTTGACCTTTATCCCAATATCGATTACATGATTTTCGCCTGTGAAGATTACAGTAAAACCTCTACTTTGAAATATAAGGACCTGCAGAAAAAGGTTTCAGTTTTAAAAAGCAATATTGCAAAGACGGCTCTTTCTTATATGAGAGATGAATACACTAATGAGGATCGAATGGCTCTTCTTGAGGATTTAATATTTAATCTTGTAAATCAGTTTCAAGGCTTTTTCATTGAGGATTTTAAATTTAAGGCAGGCCATACTGACGCTTCAAACGTAGATCTTGCCAGACTCTATGAGATAATTAAATACATATATTTAAATTACGACAAAAAGATTGCTCTGGATGATCTTGCAGATTTGGTTTACCTGAATCCCTACTACGTATCTCATCTTATAAAAAGCACCTCAGGCTTAAGCTTTCAAAACTTTTTAAACTATGTGCGTCTGGAATTTGCGGAGAAGCTTCTGGTGGAAAATCAGCTTTCCCTTACTCAGGTAGCAGGGTTTTGCGGTTTTTCTTCCCTGGCCTACTTTAACAAATGCTTCAAAACCTGGTACTCCATTACTCCTGCCCAATACAGAAATCAGTTAAAACCATGTGAAAGAACGTACCACCCGCCTTTTGAAGAGGCAGAGGCTTTCAGGCTTTTGGAAAACTTTATTGTGGACAAGGAGAAAAACAGAGAACGGACTTCTTCATCAAAAACATCCCAACATATTTTTATTCCGGTTAAATATGATTTTCGGAAAGGATATAACTTTAAAAAGAGCATCTCATTCAAACTGGTACTTTCTACAAGAGAAGAAATATACTTGTTGTCCTATCTTAAGGATTCGGTTTTAGCACTATGCCCTTCTTCAATAATTTTGGACCAAAAACTTCTTTCAGATATAAAGAACCGCCAGGATGCTATCAACCTCCTTTACCCTCTTTTGGATCTCAAGCTGCCCCTTGAATACTGGGCCCCTCCAAAAGGCCGTGGTAAAGGCGCCTTTGATTTTTTACAGGATCTGGGTTTAGCAGCCCTATCCATAGACTCTTTATCAACAAAACTTCAGGACTGTAATTGCCTTACGACAGTTTCAGAAGCTGTAGACCATCTTCTGTCAAATCAGATAAACTATGTGCCTCTCTCTTCTTCAGATAATTATTTGATTACAAGTGAAGGCTTGTTTACACCTCTTTATTATGGCCTTTCTCTTATAGCTTCAATAGATGGAGATGTTACTGAAAAGAGAGAACAGTATATGATCATAAAAGAAAAGAATGCCATTCATACCCTTATTTTCCATCATAACCAGGACCAGACTATAAAGGCTCACATTCATATAAACAATATTCAGGGAAAGCTTTCTGTCATAAAAAAAACCTTCAACAAGGGAAACAGCTGCTTTTCCCTTCCTGAATATTTAAGAGAGGAAGGAGCCCTAGATGAAGTTTTGAGAGACTCTGTAAATCACCTTTCTCAAGGCAAGTTGGAAATTTCCTTTTTGGAAGCTAAAACATTTCTGGATATAGACATGGAACTTGAACCTGAAGCCGTT
>JAAZGD010000062.1 GCA_012511395.1 Clostridiales bacterium | reverse complement strand
TTTAGTGAAACTGCCCAGTCCTCTTTGCTCTTTATGTGCTCTACTCCCTTGTACTTGCTCACCATTTTCCAATCATATCCTGCTTCAAGCCTTGCCCATATAGAAGCCAGCACAGCTTTTGATACCTCTGCTTCAGGGCCCGGCGTCAATGTGTTTGCAAGCACTTCCAAGGATGCTATTTTCTCCTTATCTGAAACTATATGAGCCAGGTTTAAGGCTGTACGCATTAATATGAAATCACTTTTAAATTTATCCAGATTGCCATAGTCTGTTACTCTGCCGTAGAGAATATATTCAAGCTCATAGTTAAAGTATGTATCAGGGATTCCTTCTTCCTTTCTGTAATTGTTGAAGTATGATTTAAGATATTTAAGTCTTAGATACTTGTCAGTCCCGTGAAGGACAAGAGCCTTGGGGTTCTTTAAAAGGCTAATAAGGCTATCTATGGTGATACTTTTATTAATCGCAGTTTTTGAAGGTAAAGCTGCAAACCCGTGAAGGTTGCCGTTTTCTTTATTGAATTCATAATCCTGAGGGACTTTCCTGTTTGCAAAATCATATTCTGCAGCCTTCAATATTTGGTATTCCAAAATATCAGGGTCAAATAAATAGTAGTCATCTAAATTTAAAGTAACACTTTTAACCTCTCCGCCTAAAAGAATGCCTTTATTGACGTTTTCGTTTAGGTAGTATTTCATTCTTTGGGTTAAGTCTTCTCTTTTTAGATTAAAAGAGAAAATGCTGTATCTCTCTTTTAAGGGGATGTTATATTCTGACAGAACAGATCTGGAGGCAAGATGGATATGAGCTTTATAGAAGGCGTTGTCAGCTATGGCCTTTGAGTAATTAATAAACATTAGGGTAAGGAAAACCATGGAGGACAATGTTATAGTCACGAAAACTATAGCTACTCCTTTTTTATACTTTGATCTATCCATCTTATATAGTCCATCTCATTTATTACATATTTGAAATTATGAAAATATGATGTTGTGTGAGTTTTCAAAAGCCTTGTGTTTACCAATGAAATATCGTCATCACCTGTTATTCCATAAAAGCTTCCCTTTCTCTCCTCTAAAAGAAGGCTGTTGTTCTTTTCCTCAATTTTTCCTGTGCTGCTTAAGGTAATACTTCCTGATAAAACATCACGACTTAGGATGCTTTGGGTTAATACCTCCATAAGCAGAAATCTTGCCATGGTAATATGAAAGAGCAAAACCATTAAAATCAGAGGAAATATTATGGCACCTTCCACCAAGGCACTGCCTTTCTTAAAAGTTTGCGAAGAGGTCATTGAAAATATGGTTAACAAAAGAAGTTATTTGAGTTTTAAATATTAAGCCCACTACTACTGCAATACCTACCAATATGGCAACCTGTACCATTTCCATTCCGTTTTTATTCATCACTCTTTTAATTCTCATGATCCTTTCCTTTCACATACTTAAAAATACGGGGCCTATGGTGATAATAAGGAGGACTAAAAGCTGTATCATCAAGGGTATTACCAGCTTTGTTTCTGCCACCTTACCCCTTTCCAAGCCTTGCTTCTTCTTCATTTCCCACAGCATATGATTCTCCAAAAGTAGTTTTTCCTTAAGCTCTGTCCCCTTTAACCTGTTTTCATCTATTATTCCTGTAATTCTTATGAAATGAGCATCGTTGGTTCTAAAGGAAAACTCCCTTAAGCCTTTAACTATATCCTTCTTTGTCTTTTCGTAGTTTTCCAAAACCTTTTGTATCTCTTCATTGAAGTACTCATCTTTTGTGCATGTCAGTTCATTGTCCTTTCCGATTTTTATTATGGCTGTATTTACTGTTAAGCCTGCTTCAAGAAGAAGGCACAATCTCGTTACAAATCCTGAAAGGTTAAGGGCTACAGATTCCATGCTGTCTTTTTCCAGCCTTGTAAGCTTTTTGTCCCTGTTAGCAAATAGAAAGAGAAGCAGAATTAATGCCAAAGGAAATATTAATATATAGTTATTGTTTTCTTTTACAGCCCATAAATAATGAACACCATTTTCGCTTAAATCCGGCAGTGCAATTTTCTCCCTTCCCTCGGTTTCCCATACAGTTTTAAGGAGAAAACGTATCTGTCTCTCGGCTTCCTCAAAGGCACTCTCATTTTCACTCCTTTCGATTAGATAATCAGTCGCTCTTTCATTTGGGTTTTTACTGGTTACTGTAACGTTCCTCCTTTGGTCCTCCCTTTCCATTGTGAGATTTATTGTGATTAAGTCCTTTTTGGTAATATCTTTCGTATTTAAGTAAACAGTTTTGTTTTCTATTATGAAAGGTGACTCCTCTGCTTCTGTTAAAAGGGATATTAGGATTAAGGAAAGGATTATGGAACATATTATTACAAGCTTAAGGTTGTCCTTTTTATATTTATTTATATGGGAGCTATAGTCTCCTTCACCGTAAAGCTTCGTTAGTTTCTTTAAAGCTTTCTGCTCATTTATGAGGAAATTTTGAAAGTATTTCATATCCTGATATCGGTGATTCTTTTGGTTAAAAGGTAAGACAGAAGGATTAATACAAGTGAAGCTGTCATAATAATTCTGCCTTCCATAGTTTCATACAGAATGGATATAAAGTCGGAGGATGTAAATCTTAAGAAGAAAAGTAAAGCTAATGGCATTGTGGTCATAATTTTCCCTTCCATCCTTTTCTGGGCCACCATCACTTTAATCTCCCCTAATATATCCATCTTCTCCAATAGTATTCTTATGGAGGACATGACCACCTTCTCCATATCACCTCCTGTTTTTTTAGCCGCAATAAATGTTTCTGTAAATATTTTTATATCTTGAACAGGATACTTTTCTGAAAAATCAAGTAATATATTCTCTTCATTCTCCTTTGCCTCTTTAAGCTTGATAATCATTTGTGTCACTTCCTTCATGATTAAGGAGGATGGCTCATAAATTGTTTTTAAGTATTCATGAGCTTCATAGATTCCTTCTGCCATCAATCTTCCTGATGCAAAGGATATGGACAAGGAATAAAGAAAGTCCCGGAATGAAACTGTCAGCTCTAAAATTTCCTTTCTCTTCTTTCTTTCCCTGTTCATCTTTCTTATGTAAGGTATGAAGGGTAAAAGAATAAGAAGAGGCAGAGGTGAGTTATAGAAAAGAAGTGACAACACGGTAAAGCATAAGACTACAGCCCCTATGAAATATATATCTTCTTTGTATTTCTTTATCACCACTTGTTCTTCTCCTTTATAAGTGCGTTATTAGTCTTGTAAGGCCCTTTAGCCATCTCATAGTCAAAGAGCACATGTAAATAAAAGTCCCCAGCTAGATTAGGTTTTAGCTCTGCGATCTGCACTACTTTTCTGACTCCCTTATCAAGCCTTTTAAGATGTACCATAAGGTCTATTGCTTCTGCAATTTGAGATCTTATGGCCAATATGGGAAAGGGAGCTGCCAGAAGGAACATGGCTTCAAGCCTTCTCAACATACCTTTAATTGAGTTTCCATGGCCTGTACAAAGGCTGCCGTCATGCCCTGTATTCATGGCCTGAATCATATCCAACACTTCCTTTCCCCTGACTTCTCCTACGATTACCCTATCCGGTCTCATTCTAAGGCTTGTCTTTATTAAATCAGACATGGTCACTTCGCCTTTTCCCTGCTGATTCTTGTTTCTTACTTCCATCCTTACTATGTTTTCAATGTTATCTATTTTAAGC
>JAAZGD010000061.1 GCA_012511395.1 Clostridiales bacterium | reverse complement strand
GTTAAAGTTTCGTCTGGATGCTTTAGCAAAGCTTAATGCTGCCATAAGGGATAATGAGTTATTGATTGTTGAAGCTTTGAAAGAGGACTTAAAGAAGTCTCCTGCTGAAACGTATACTACGGAGCTTATGATAATCCTTGATGAGATAAAATTTGTTTTAAAAAATCTGAAAAGGTGGATGAAGCCGAAGAGAAGAAATACGCCTTTACTTCTTCTCCCCGTCAAAAGCTTTAATTATCCAGAGCCTTTCGGTACAGCTTTAATTATAAGCCCATGGAACTATGCCTTTCTTTTGACATTTCTCCCGCTGATTGGGGCGATTGCTGCAGGTAACTGCTGTGTTATAAAACCTTCTGAGCTGTCTAAGGCTTCTGAGAAGGTAATAGGCGAAATAATAGCCAATACCTTCAGCCCTGATTATATTAAAGTTGTGAAGGGTGAAAAGGATACAGGGGAAGCCTTGCTTCTTCTTCCGTTTAATAAAATATTCTTTACGGGAAGTTCGGCTGTGGGAAAGTCGGTAATGGAGAAGGCGGCAATCAACTTGTCATCTGTTACTCTTGAGCTAGGTGGGAAAAGCCCCTGTATAATCCATAAGAACGTTGATATTGATGCGGCGGCAAAAAGGGTTTTAAGGGGGAAATTTACAAATGCAGGTCAGACATGCATAGCGCCGGATTACATTTTAGTTCATGAGGAAATAAAGGATTGTTTTTATAATGCATTAAAAAAGTGGTTAAAGATATTTTTCTCGGATAATCCTGTCCAATCTTTTGATTACAGCCGTATAGTTAACGAAAGACATTTCTTAAGGCTTACAGGCTATCTTAAACAGGGAAAGATAGTGGCAGGCGGTAGCTTTGATATTGAAAGCCTTTATATCGAGCCTACTGTAATAGAGGTAGCTGATTTAGAGGCTCCTGTGATGCAGGAGGAGATTTTTGGACCTGTGCTACCTGTAATGACATTCCGCAATTTCGATGATATTAAGGAGATAATAAGTTTTAATCCTGATCCCTTAAGCCTTTATGTGTTCTCTGAGGATAAAGCTTTTATAGATAATGTTATAAAGTGGATACCTTTCGGCGGAGGCTGTGTAAACGATACTCTTATGCATATAACAAACCGTAATCTGCCCTTTGGCGGCAGAGGGGAAAGCGGGGTGGGGAACTACCGAGGTTTATACAGCTTTGAGGCTTTTTCACATAAAAAAGCTGTTGTTAAAAACAGCTTCAGGTTTGATTTATCTTTAAAATATCCACCCTATAACTCAAAGGTCTTCAATAATCTTAAGGTGCTTCTAAAGCTTCTTAATTCCCGGTGAAAAGGGTAGATAACTGCGCTATCCTTGCGTGGGACCGGGTCTGCCTTTTGGATCGGGGCCGTAATTATTTGGTCCTTTAGTGCCGTCCATCACCAAAAGGCCTAAAAACAGGATCCAACCTATTACAGGTATAAAGGGGATAAAAATCCAGGGGAAAGGTCTGTTAAGGTCATGAAGCCTTCTAATTGCTAAGGCGACAGAAGGAATTATGACTGAGATTACGTAAAGATAAGTTAAAACTAGGGACAGGGCGGCTAAAGGGTTGTCCTGTCTTATAAAATGCAAATTAATAAGGAAAAAACAAAGCATAATGATTGCAGAAGTCAGCTCAAAATACCAGTAGTCCTTTCTTGTGCTTCTGTCTTTAAAATTCAAATAGTTTTTTAATCCTTTTATAAAGTATTTCATCTATTTAGTAACAGGCCCAATGGGAAGCACTGTTTTTTTGTAAACTTCGTTTAATACTTGTGCAAGAGCAGCGTATATATTGGAGCGCTTCTGTTATCCTTAAAGTGCCTATAAACATTACAGTGGTTGCAAAGGTATTGCCTTTTTTCCATCCCATAATACCTGCAATCATTTGTGCCAGGCCTCCATAAAAGATGCCCATGCCCAGGATCATGCTGCTCATTTCAATAAGACCTGCATTATGAACGTTTAATAGCACTGTGGTTAAGCCAAAACCTAGTAATCCCAGCGGTGCAGGATTCCCGAAAGTATCTTTAATAGTTACGGTTGTGTTATCCATTTAATCCTCCCCTTTAAGTTTTCATATACTGTATTATACTAAGAATAGGTCCATAAAACAATATGTAGATTGTGTGAAAACTGTGTGATTAAAAGAACATTTAAAATATTCTGAAAAAAGGCTTGACAATATTTTTCCCTTGAGATATTATAGTCGTACACAGAGAAAGGAAGTACCCGCAAAAAGGAAAACTGAGTACCTGGTTCTCTCCGAAAAGCTTCGTAGCTTGCACCTGACTCTGATACTGGGAGATTTAGGAAAAGCTGCAGTACTGTTAGAAGAAGGTAGCCCCTAGGTTACAGAAGACGATAACAGGAAGAGAGGCCTGAAGGTTTAACGGATGTCCATGAGGTTTTACCAAAAGGACATGACCTTGTAGGAGCAGTATAGAAAGGAGGAGTACTATATTATGTACACCTCAAGGAAAAGGTAAGCAAATTCTGTAACAAGAACAAACGCTTACCTTTTTCCGTGTTTGAAAGCAATTTTCTTATTAAAGGCTTTCCTCATGTGATATAATCAACTTTAGAAACAGACAGGAGATGATTATTGGAGCCTTTCAAGATCAAGTTTAAGGAAGTGGTGTCTTCAGTAGCACCTATAACAATAATAGTTATCATATTAAATTTCACCTTAACGCCTATGGGAAATCTTATTTTAATGAGGTTTCTTACAGGCGCTTTCGTTCTAATAGTGGGGATGACACTCTTTCTAGTAGGTGTGGATATAAGTTTGTCACCAATTGGCAATGAAATGGGGGCTGCCATTACTTTGAAGAATAAAATTTGGATAGTAGTGGTATCAGGCCTTGTTTTAGGTTTTCTCATCTCTATCGCTGAGCCGGATCTTCATATTTTGGCAAATCAGGTAGATATGGTCTCTCAAGGTGTGGTGCCAAAGTCAGGAGTTATAGTAATAGTCTCTATAGG
>JAAZGD010000060.1 GCA_012511395.1 Clostridiales bacterium | reverse complement strand
GCCGGTAAAGCAACGGACTTTGACTCCGTCATGCGTGGGTTCGAGTCCTGCTGCCCCAGACATGACCCATTGGCTCAGGCGGCAGAGCACTTGACTTTTAATCAAGGTGTGCGGAGTTCGACTCTCCGATGGGTCACCAATTTTTATGGGTGTATGGCACATGTAGAACTCCCAAAACATGAGGAGAGGTGTCCGAGCGGTTTAAGGAGCTGGTCTTGAAAACCAGTGACTCCGAAAGGGGCCGTGGGTTCGAATCCCACCCTCTCCGCCACAAAAGCATCTAAAGGAGAAGTACTCAAGTAGGTCGAAGAGGACGGTTTGCTAAACCGTTAGGGTTCGTAAGGGCCGCATGGGTTCGAATCCCATCTTCTCCGCCATTTTAGGGGTATAGCTCAGTTGGTAGAGCGATAGTCTCCAAAACTATGCGCCGTGGGTTCGAGTCCTGCTACCCCTGCCATTTTTTTAAGAACCAAAAATTAATATTCGGGGTGTAGCGCAGTTTGGTAGCGCAACTGGTTTGGGACCAGTGGGCCGCGGGTTCAAATCCTGCCACCCCGACCAAATTTTGGGGGCCATTAGCTCAGTTGGTTAGAGCGTCCGGCTCATAACCGGCAGGTCCGGGGTTCAAGTCCCTGATGGCCCACCACATATTTTGCCCAGATAGCTCAGTCGGTAGAGCAGTAGACTGAAAATCTACGTGTCCGTGGTTCAATTCCGCGTCTGGGCACCATGAAACAGCTCCTGTCACAAGATTTGGAGCTGTTTTATACTTGTAATAGAGTTGTAACAATTATTATGTTTGAAAGTTATTGACAAATGGCATATACTTATATAATATACGGTGGACATATGATATGATATTGATTAAACAAATATCAAATGAATCTAAAAAAAAATAATAGTATTTATGTAAAGAAGGAGATTTATTATGAACATTGAGAGATTAAAGAAGTCAAAGAAGGGTTTCACACTGGTTGATATCATCGTAGTACTAGTTATTATCGCTATCCTTGCAGCAATTGCTATTCCTGCAATGACAGGCTGGATTGACAAGGCAAATCAGAAAGCTATCCTTGCAGAGGCAAGAACAGTTCTTATGGCAGCACAGACACTGGCATCTGAATCCTATGGTGTAAGTGGTACAGCCACAGCACCTGCTGCTGAAGTCTCAAGTCTTGCCGCTGTTTCTGGCACCGTATCTGGAATAGTTATCACCAGTAATAAAGTAACAGCCATCGCATACAACGATGGAAGCTTTACTGCTACATATAACGGTTCAGCATGGACAGTTGCTAAAAACTCATAATTATTTGTAGATAGTATAAGACATAAGTCTTAAATTCGGGTGGAAGGGTGTTCCTTTCACCCGTTTTGGTATATAATAGAAAGCGAGCATTGCGGTTGTTATAAAAAGGAGGTATATATGAAGATCCAAGGTGGGAGAAAGTCTAAAAAAGGCTTTACCCTGGTAGAGATAATAGTCGTTCTTGTTATAATCGCAGTTCTTGCTGCAATTGCCATACCGGCTATGACTGGGTGGATTGACAGAGCTAATGAAAGAAGCTCCCTTACGGAAGCAAGAGTGGTAATTCTTGCCGCGGAATCTCTACTGGTTACTCTTTATGGGGAAGCACCTGAGGTTATAGTTATGCTGGATGGACAGACGCAATGGCCTGACTATGTGGGTAATTTGGACCCCAATGATTTTAACCCCACCAATATAGCGGCAGACATGGCAGATGTCCAAGGTGAAAATATAAAGAAAATTGTATCAAATGGTACGAAGGTAGTGGAACTAGTTTATGAAAAAGGCAACTATCGTACAACCTATATAAAAGGTGATGGTTTCAGCTTTGAAAAGCTGTAAGTAATATAACTGGGGGCAATATATATTGTTTAGGATGAATTCCACAAAGAAAGGTTTCACTCTTGTAGAGGTAATCATAGTTCTTGTTATAATCGCAGTTCTTGCAGCAATTGCTGTCCCCGCTATGACTGGATGGATGGACAGGGCTAATGAACGAAGCTCTCTTATTGAAGCAAGATCCATAATTCTTGCGGCAGAAGCTAAAATGATAGAGCTATATGCTACTACACCAGGAGCTATAGCCAAGCTAGATCTGCTTCTTCAATGGTCTCCTTACGATCCAAACTATGATTATGAAAATGATATGCTAAACATGACTAATGTAGTAGTAGTTTTAGCAGAAGTGCCTGGTGAAAATGTTAAGAAAATTGTATCAAGTGGTCCGAATGTGGTAGAGCTAGTTTATGAAAAGGGCAACTATCGTACAACCTATACAAAGAACGATGGTTTTAGTTTTGAAAAGTTGTAGATACCTTAGAAGGTTGACAAAAAGCATTTAAAAAGGGGAAAGTGTGGAGCTATTTTTTAAAGTTCTTTTAGGGACTCTAATTTTTCTTTTTGGGGCAAGCATAGGAAGCTTTGCCTCTGCTTTTATTTTCAGATATGAGCGTCATTTAAGTATAGTAAAAGGCAGATCTATATGTCCTAGCTGCAACACTACTTTAAAGTGGTATGATTTAATACCTGTTTTCAGTTTTCTTCTTCTTAAAAGAAAATGTAGATACTGCAAGGCTCCTATTCCACTTGAAGGCTTTTTAATGGAAGTAGGCTTTGGTGCGTTGGCTGCTTTTCTGTTTTTTGCATATAACATGAGCTATTACTTCTTATACATTTTCTTTATTCTTTCAGTTCTTCTCTGTATCTTCATAGTGGACTGCCGCACCATGGAAATACCTTATTCCCTAAATATTGCATTGCTTTTACTTGGAATTACAGAAGGGTTTATCTCTTCAGATATCACCTGGCTTGAAAGAGGCATTGGGCTTATTGTTGTGAGCCTTCCTCTTTTAATATTAGCGTTAGTTATAAAGGAGTCCTTTGGCGGAGGAGATATTTTCCTTATGGCTTCAGCAGGAGTTCTTTTAGGGTATAAGCTTTTGATTTTTGCATTATTTGTGGGCCTTGTTGTGGGAGGCATTCAAGGGGTATATTTATTATTAACGAAGAAAAAGGGGAAAAAGGAACACTTTGCTTTTGGCCCTGCATTAACGATTGGAATTGCAATTTCTTTGTTTTTCGGGGATAATATTGTAAGCTGGTACTTAGGCTTAATGGCTTAATTTTTTAAGGGAGATTTATGAGGACTTACACATATAAAGCTTACGATGTTGACGGCAAGCATCATAAGGGAAAAGAGGATGCACCTTCTGAAGAGGTTATGAGAAACACTCTAAAAAGTAGGGAACTTTTTGTGGTGGAGCTCACAGAATATGTGAAGCCGGCTAAGCGTTCGGAAAAGCTTACAATGAAAGAGGTGCCTGAGTTTGCAAGAAGTATAGGAACTCTTTTAACGGCGGGAGTGCCCATGGCAGAAACCATGTATGCTCTTGAAGGAGAAAATAAAAATGCTAAACTAAAGGAAATATTTCAGAAGACAGGGAGCTATGTCAGAGAAGGAGTGTTGTTCTCCGATGCTTTGAAGCATCAAAAAGAAGTATTTCCGCCTTTGCTTATAAATATGCTGTCCGCATCTGAAGACACAGGGAATATGGGAAGCGCCCTTATGAGAGCGGCAGAATACTACGAGAAGCAGTACAGGCTTCAGAGCAAGGTAAGATCCGCCATGGCATATCCCATATTTTTACTTACAGTGTCCTTGACTATTATGATGGGAATATTTACCTTTGTTATTCCTTACTTTGCAAAGGTTATAGGGGAAGAATCTTTAACGGGGCTGACTCTCGTGTTTATGGCCATAAGCAAGGGATTAAGAGAGAATTTTTTATACATATTGATCGGTGTTCTTATCTTTTTGGCATTAATTTCATACTTGATAAAAAAGCCTGAGGTGAGACAGTGGATGGACAGAATACTTCTTAGGGTGCCAAAGATAGGCCCTCTTTTTGAGACTATATATACGGCCAGGTTTGCACAGACTATGGCGTACCTTTATTTAAGCGGAGTATCAGTAGTAGACGCACTTCATAACTCTATTAACGCTATAGGTAATACTTATATCGCAAGCCAGTTTGATGGACTTATAAGAGAGGTGAGAAGTGGGAAAATGCTATCTGATGCCATAGTGAAGATTGATGGAATCCAGAACAGTTTAAAGTGGCCTATTAAAATAGGAGAGGAATCAGGAGAACTGGGGCATATGCTGTTGTCCACATCTGATGCTCTATCTTATGAATCTGAGAGAGCTTCGGAAAAGCTTACATCGTTTTTAGGGCCTTTGATGATTGTAATAATCGCAGTAATGATTGGAATGATAATGATATCCGTTATTCTGCCCATATTTAATATGTACACAAATATCGGGGCCGGTTACGGCTCATAAAAAGGAGCAGATCCTATGGTAACAGTTCATATTACTAATGAGTGTATAAAGATTCTTGATGCTGGATATAGGGGGGGAAAGCTTAAGGTAAAGTATTCTCAAAGGTTTCCTCTTGATGAAGGAATAGTTGAGGACAGCGAAATTTTAGCTCCCGATCTTTTGGAAAAGGCTTTTAGAGAGCTGCCTCAAGGAGCGAAAAGAAGGCTTAAAAAGATTAAGTTTGTTTTAGGCAGCCATAACTATCCTTCAAACAAATGGACAATCCCTGTTATGCCGGAGAGTAAAACCCTGAAATATATTGAGGGGGAATATAATCTTAAGGCACCAAGGGAAGTGAGAATGGTTTATGACTATATGGTTCTGAAAGAAGAGGGGAAAACCAGGACCATACTTTCAGTAGCATTGGCAGAAGCATATCTTGATTCCTATCTTAATTTATTTAAAAAGCTAAAGATTGAAGTGGAGGCTGTAGACTATTCCATGGCTACAGTTATTAAAATTGCTTCCGAGGGGATAGGCAAAAGGAAAGAGAATTGCATCATGGTATCTCTTAAGGCAAATTACATCACTACATATTTGTTCATAAGAGGTGAATACTATTATATGAACACAAAGAAATCTGTTCACAAAAGGGGAACATCAGACTTTTATGAAGATGTAAATACCGCCATATCATCTATGAACCAATACAGCTTTGCTGAAATTCAAGGCGGAATTATGGACAGGATTTATCTCATAGCTATAAATAATGAAGAAAAAGATGCAATTGATGAGCTGTGCCAATTTTTTACACAATCTGTTAACATTACTACAGACAGGCTTACACCTGAATATTTAGGAATCAGAGTAGTGGGCAAGGAAGACCTTGAATTATCGCAATTTATCCATAATGTTGGTGCACTGATTAAGTAGGAGGCTTTATGAAAAATAAACATATTGACTTGCTAATCCAAAGAGAGAAATCAAGAAGGGATTATGTGAAACAGATAAGCAGCGCAAGGAATAAAATTTTATTTTTCCTTGTGGCTGTCATAGTTTTTTCAGCTGCTTTCCTTCTGGTGGATACAAACAGACTGGAGAGAAAATCAGCATCCATAGATGAAATGATTACTTCGCCTGAAAGTATGCAAAAGTATGCCCGTATAACAGAGCTGAAACATAAGGAAGCAGATTACACAACCATAATAAAGGATCTTTCCTCTATTGAGGGAGTAGTTTCCTCATATCCTGTTGCAGCTAAAAGTTTCATTAATTTCTTTGTTAAGGATAACCCCCAAGGCATTGAAATCACCGGTTTCTCCTATGATGCGAATTCAGGCATATTCAATTCCCATGTAAGGGCAAAAGGCTACAATAATTGGACAACCTTTGTTAATAAAATTGAAAACAGCACATATTTAACAGACTATGAATACTCAGGCTATGAAAGAGATGGTATTCAGGATATATACAGCGCAAGCTTTAGCTTCAGGCTTTTAAATTCAAAAGGAGAGTAAGAGATGAAGTTTTCATTATCTGAAAGAGAAAAAAATCTTTTAATAATTCTGGCAGTTGTCGTAGGCGTTGCTGTTCTATATTATTTCTTCTTTAACAATGCCATACAAAAATGGGCGGATCAAAGAGTCATATATCTTGAGACTGCGAAAATTCAGGAAGAAATGTTATTGTTTACAGAGAGAGGGCCTGAAATTGAAAAGAATATAGAAGTGATGGAGGCTGAGGCAGGAAAGCTGGCAAAGGATTATTATTACAATTATACAGCTCATATGGCAGAACAAAGAATGACTGAATATATAGTAGATCACAACTTAAGCGCCTCACTGGTAAAGGTTTTCCCTGAAACTTCAGAGGCTCTTCCTATGTTCAGGAAAGGTGATGATAAATCCTCCGGTGTAAATGCATTAAGGATTCCTTTAAATCTGTCAGCCACAGGCAGTTTCGATAATGTGGTGGAATTCGTTGAAAGGGTTTTTAATGATAAAGGTATGCATGTGTTGGATTATTCCATTTCAGGGGCACCAAACCTGCCTTCAAGTGTTTCAATGTCTGTAGAAATAATAATAGGCTCAAAAGGTGTGATTTAAATGAAAAGAGAGGGCTCAGCAATCCTTTGGGTTGTTACGGTACTTTTAATATTTTCAATTATTGTATTTGCCGTCCTTGGGTTATCTCAAGGGACTCATAGCAATGCCCTAAAAAGTGTTTATAAGCAGCAGGCTTATTACACTGCTTTAAGTTATGCTGAAGCTGTGGCAACCGCTGTTATAGGTGACCCTGCAAATATGGCGCCTCCAGCTACTCCAACCTTAGGGATTGTGTGGACAGGGTATAATATAACCGGAATGCCTGAAAGTATAGGTACAGTATCTTCACTGAGTGTTAAAAGAGTATCTGCGACTCAAATAGAAGTGAAAGCAAAGGGCAGTTACAAAGGAGCCCAGGATACTGTAACAGTTTATTTAACGAGGACTTCACTTATATATAACAACTTTAATGCAGGAAGCAGCAATGCGGTTGAAGGTTGGAGTATTTGGAAATATGGAGTTTAAATAGATGGAGAGGAATCATAATAAAGGTTTCACATTAATAGAAGTGCTTGTGAGTATGGCGATACTTGTGGTGGTGGCAGCTGTTTTGATGGCGGGGACTACAGGCGCTTTTAATGTAAATAAAAAAGCAAAGGATATTACCGTAGCTAATTATGAACAGACAGAAGGATTAGATGCTAAAGTGTTAGTCGGGACAGGTCATGACAGCGAATTTACAGCTACCGTTACCAGAAGTGGAAAGAGTATACCTATTTCTTCTAAAAGTTTCTCCTATGTCAGCGATACCCATATTATTAATGGCTTTGTGAGAATTCTTAGTGAGCCTGTGGAGGTTGAGGAAGAAGGTGGCGATGACCCCGGAGAATTAGGCGATTTTAATGCAGGTGAAGATCCTACATATCCTGTTGAGACATGGGGAGATTTGGCTGACTTTGACCCTGCAAATAATCCTCACGCAGGGTATGGTGGCGGTACTAGTATGAGTCAGACTATAAATGGCAAGTTCTACGGAGCAGTTATTTATTATGAGGGAGACTATTATTATGTTAGAAAAAATCCATGGGTATCTGCCTCATCAACCCCCGGCAGAATTATAGTTGATGGTATGGATATGACATTGGAAGAATTTATTAATTATGGAACTTGGGCCACCAAATACTGCGTAAAAATTAATAGAGATGACCGTTTTACAACACCCGGTCCAAACACAATGCCGGGGGATCAAAAGCTGGTAGATGGAATCCCTTACGTATTTTTCCCTTATGATTACTATACGCCCCCTGTCCCTCAATGGTATTATTCAAGTTCATCTTTCTGGTTCATGTTGCCTCCTCTAGTGTAGGGAGAGTGGATATTAAATTATGATGAATAATAAAAAAGGTTTTACTTTAATAGAGGTAATTGTGGCAGTAGCTCTTTTTATGGTAGTTGTGGGGGTGAGCCTGTCCTTTATAATGTCCGGATCTGGAATTTTCAGCAAATCTGCAGACATGACTCACGCTTCAAGGATGGCACAATATACTTTAGACTGGTTTGAAGACAACATGGTTTATGCATCGAAGGTTACCCTAAAGAATGTTACGGCAAACCCTGCAGCCGCCCCTTCCATAAGTTTGAAAATTACTGAAACCGGTACGGATTCAAAAAAATTGCTTAATTATAAAACTCCGGGAGGCCCTTGGGTAGATCAAATGGGGAAAGGGTTTTATGAAAATTTGGGCATGGGTATCTATATGACTCCCAAAAGTGCAAAGAGTTTGGAATTAAAGGTAAGCATTAGGAATAGAGAGGACAAAGAGATATATGCAGTGTCAAAGGTTTTTGTTTTTACTAAAAACCTTCAGACCAATGGTATAGTAGATGAAAGAACCAATAAAACCACTCCCTATAATTTGTTGGTAATTGAGAACAATGTAGCCGCACCTACTTCATCGGCGCCTTCTGACAGTCCAACTCATAAATATTTTTATGTAAAGGATGGTACAAACTATTATAGGATTTGCTCTAAAGGCAACTGGCCTACTTCAGCCAGTAAAGCTGCCGGCGATATATTTTGGGACACGGCTAACAACAGATACGTAGTATTTCGTTCAGGCACTACTGTATCTCCTGTAAATACTACAATTAACACCGCACAAAATCATGGTAACATTCGAATTAACACCACAGGCGGCGTTACCAGTCTTCAGATTTATGCAGGCTCATGGATAAAGGTAGATACAAGCTGTGCACTGTAAATATTAATAATTCAGAGACTAGGGGAGGAAAAAGATATGGCCATAAAGCTGGGAGACATACTGGTTTCAGCAGGGAATATTACTCAAGAGCAGCTTGAGTATGCCATAAAGGTTCAGGCGCAGGATGAGACAAGAAGAAGGCTTGGAGAGATTCTTCAGGACTTAGGGTACATTACGGAAATTGATATGTTGAAGGCTCTGTCCGTAAGGGTGGGAACGCCTTTGGTTGACATGTCCAGGCTCAGTGTGGATCCTGAGGCAATAGGTCTTATACCAAGAGCGGTGGCAGAGGAAAACACTATTTTACCCTATGCCTTCAGCGACGATAAAATAGAGATAGTAATAAATGACCCTCTGAATTTTGTGGGAATAAACAAGGTGAGAGAGCTGACAGGCCTTTATCCTGTAGTGTCAATTGCTGAAAGGCAGAAGATTGAAAATGCCATTGATATTCATTATGCAGATTACCAGGCCAGGGGCTTTATTATTGAAGCAAATAAAAACATCTCCAGCCTGATACCGGAAAAAGATGATGTGACGGAAGTAGAAGGCGATGAGGCTATGGTAGTCAAGCTTGTAAACAGCCTTCTCATAAGAGGAAATACCATAAACACAAGTGATATCCATATTGAGCCTTACGAAAAAAGGACGAGAATCAGAATGAGGCTTGACGGCGCTCTTACAGACTATGCAGACTTAGAGCCCCAGCTTCATTCAAATATTGTAGCTAGAATAAAGATTATGTCTCGCCTTGATATTGCGGAAAAAAGAATACCTCAGGATGGGCACTTCAGAGTTGTTTTGGATAATGAAGTTATAAATGCCCGTGTTTCCACCATGCCTATGATTTATGGGGAAAAGGTGGTTATAAGGTATCTGAATACAAGAGCCGAGATAACAAACCCTTCAACCTTTGGCATGAAGGAACATCATTACAGAATGGTGAGGGAGATGATGAATTCTCCTCATGGAATAATTTACGTAACAGGTCCTACAGGCTCCGGTAAAACCACTACTTTGTATTTAATTCTGGAAGAACTGCTTAAGAGAAGCTTGAACATTTCAACCATAGAAGATCCTGTGGAGAGAAATATCTATGGTCTTAACCAGATTCAAGTAAATCCTGTAGCAGGTCTTACCTTCGCCACAGGCTTAAGATCTCTTTTAAGGCAGGACCCTGACATTATCATGGTAGGTGAAACAAGAGACTCAGAAACTGCGTCCATCTCAGTCCGTGCAGCCATAACAGGCCACCTGGTACTTTCCACACTCCACACAAACGATGCCATAAGCTCAATAGTGCGTCTTGTAGACATGGGTGTTGAGAGGTACTTGCTTTCAAGTGCAGTGGTGGGGATAATTGCTCAAAGGCTTGTGAGAAAAATATGCCCTGAATGTAAAAGAGAGTACACTCCTACTCATCAGGAAAAGATTTTAATGGAGGGCAGGAAAATCGGGAAAGTCTATGAAGGGGCGGGATGTAAAACCTGCAACAACACAGGATACTTAGGAAGAGTGGCAATCCATGAAGTGGTGATGATGGACTCAGAAATCAGGGATATGGTCACTACAGAATTCGGAGAGTCAGATATGATTAAATATTTAAGAGAAAGCCAGTATTACCAAACATTGGAGGAAAGCGCCAGGGAACTTTTAAATGACGGCGTTACTTCCATGGAGGAATACTTAAAGGTTCAATATTCCATTATATAGTTTAAAAAGAAAGAAGGTTTTGGAAAAGGTGGCTCAGCTTTATTATAGATATTCAACCATGAATGCGGGAAAATCCATTGAGCTTATAAAGGTGGCCCATAATTATGAGGAAAGAGGGAAAAAGGTACTGGCTCTTATGCCGGGTGTGGATAACCGTTACGGAGTAGGCCTTATTACCTCAAGAATCGGTATTCAAAGAGAAGCGACCGTTGTAAATGACGATACAGATATTTTAGCCTTGTTTTTAAAGGAAAATAAAGAAGGGAAAATTCACTGCGTGCTGGTTGATGAGTGTCAGTTTTTGAGAAAGCATCATGTGCAGGAGCTTGTGGAAATAGTGGACAGCCTTGATGTGCCTGTATTGGCCTACGGATTAAAAAATGACTTTAGAAACGAACTCTTTGAGGGCTCCTATTACATGCTGGTCTACGCAGATAAAATAGAGGAAATCAAGACTATATGCTGGTGCGGAAGAAACGCCACCATGGTGGCAAGGGTGGTAGACGGGAAGTTTGTGAAGCAAGGAGTGCAGATAGTTGTAGGTGGCAGCGAGATGTATGTATCCTTATGCAGAAAACACTACAACGACGGAAGATTATCTGAATAGAAAGGAAATGTAATCCATGGATTATTATATTCTTGCAATTAACCCCGGTTCAACATCAACGAAAATCGGGGTTTTTAAAAACGAAGAACTGATTTTTGAAGAGACCATAGAGCACAAAGAGGAAGAATTGAAAAAGAATCAAGCCTTAAAGGATCAGTTTGAGATGAGGCTGGAACACATTTACAGAGTTCTGAAGGAAAAGGAGTTTGATTTAAATAAATTAAACATTGTGGTGGGAAGAGGCGGCCAGCTCCCCCCTGTTGAAGCAGGCGCATATCTTGTAAATGAAGATATGAAAAAGAGAATCATTAACGGGCCCATCATATCCCATGCTTCGAATTTAGGAGCCCTTCTTGCCGCTGCCATAGCAAAGCCTTTAGAAATAGATGCCATAATTTATGACGCAGTATCTTCCGATGAATTACGGCCCATAGCAAAGATTACAGGGATTCCTTCAATAAGAAGGCAAAGCTTCTGCCATGTGCTGAACACAAAAGCCATGGGCAGGAAAGCCGCTTCACGTAAGGGGAAGCGCTATGAGGACATGAGTTTTCTGATAGCTCACATTGGAGGAGGTGTCTCCATAAGCGCTCATGACAAAGGTAAAATTGTGGATGTTATAACAGATGATGCAGGGCCTTTTTCCCCCGAGAGATCAGGCAGCGTGCCTCTTTTATATATAGTGGATATGTGTTACAGCGGTAATTACAGCAAGAAGGAGCTGTTAAAGGAGCTTAGGGGAAACGGTGGCCTGAAGGCTCATCTTGGCACCCACGACTGCAGGGAGATTGAGGACAGAATTGCAAAGGGCGATGAAAGGGCAAAAGCCGTCTACGAAGCCTTTGCTTATCAGATAGCAAAAGGTCTGGGGGAATTGTCTGTAACCATAGATGGGAAAATTGATAATATCATTCTCACAGGCGGAGTTTCAAAATCTAAAATGCTTACAGACCTGATCACTAAAAGGGTGGAATTCTTAGGACCTGTTATTATATTGCCGGGAGAAAATGAGCTTCCCTCACTGGCCCTTGGAGGATTAAGGGTTTTGAGAAAAGAGGAGGCGGTAAAGGAATATATTGACAGGCCTGCTGAAACGGAAGAGCTCTTTGTTTAGAAGGCTGTTTAATAATGCCGGCGGAGGAGAAAACTGATTCGCCGGTTTTTGTTTGTTGGTGAGAAGGGTGAGAAAATATGGTATAATTATTTGTTACAACAGGTTTTAAAAGGTGTTTTGTGATATGAGTGAGAAAAGAAACTTTTCCCTGGAAAGAATTGAAAGAACTTATATGAAGGTGACCTTTTTCGGGGGAACTAAAAATTCTGAAGACCTTAAGGTGGACAGAAGGAAACTGCTTTTGCACAGCTGTTGCGGCCCCTGTAGCACCGGCGTTATAGAAAGACTGGTATCTGAATACGATGTTACTGTATTTTTCTATAACCCTAATATTTATCCTGAGGAAGAATATTTAAGAAGGCTGTCAGCGCAGAAGAAGTTTATAGAAAGCTTTAATAAGACAAGAAAAGCAGGTGAAACTGAAAAGGGAGTTTTAACATTTCACCAGGTGGTGCTTTTGGTGGGGGAGTACAATCAGGATGAATTTTTCGAGGCGGTAAAAGGCCTTGAAAGCGAAAAGGAAGGAGGCCAAAGATGTGTGGAGTGTTACGGCTTGAGACTGGAAAGAACTGCTCAAGTAGCCCAACTGGGAGGCTTCGATATTTTTGCCACCACCCTTACTGTCAGCCCCTATAAAGATTACGGAACCATAACTGAAATCGGACTTTTCCTAGGGGAAAGGTATGGTATAGAGTATCTGGCAACTGACTTCAAAAAGCAAAACGGGTACCAGAGATCTATAGAGCTGTCTAAAGAATACGGTTTATACAGACAGGACTACTGCGGTTGCATATATTCTAAAGAGGAAAGAGAGAAAACCAGGAAATGAACAGACTATTGATTCCAAAAAACTACAGTTCGGCTCTTGACCATATGGAAACCCAAAGAGCTATTAAAAAGATCAAGGACTTTTTTCAGCAGGAGCTTGCTTACGGTTTGAATTTAAGAAGAGTGTCGGCGCCCCTCTTTGTCTTACCGGAATCAGGTTTAAACGATAACTTAAGCGGTGTGGAACGTACCGTTTCCTTTTCACTGAAGGATATGGGGGAAAGGGATGTGGAGATAGTTCAGTCTTTGGCAAAATGGAAAAGGATGGCTTTGGGAAAATACGGTATCCCTGTAGGTCACGGTATATATACAGACATGAATGCCATAAGAAGAGATGAGTATCTTGATAACCTTCATTCCATCTATGTGGACCAGTGGGACTGGGAAAAAGTGATGTTGAAGGAGGAGAGGAATGAACAGTATCTTAAGGAAACAGTAGTAACAATATATAATGCCCTGAAGAATTTGGGAGATTACGTTAACCGGCTTTACAGAAACGTAAGGACTGAAATACCTAATGAAATTACTTTTATTACGACTCAGGACCTTGAGGATATGTATCCTTCCCTTTCGCCAAGGGAAAGGGAAGATAGGATCTGTAAAAAGTATAAAGCAGTATTTTTACAGAACATAGGGTATCCTCTAAGATCGGGAATTCCTCACGATGGCAGAGCCCCTGACTACGATGACTGGACCTTAAACGGAGATATTCTTTTATGGAACGATATTCTTGAAATGGCCTTTGAAATTTCATCCATGGGCATAAGGGTGGATGAAGATGTTATGAGAATTCAGTTAAAGGCTTCCGGCAATGAAGACAGAGCAAATCTAGACTTTCATAAGGCTATTTTAGAAAAGAAACTGCCTTACTCCATAGGAGGAGGTATTGGCCAAAGTAGGCTATGTATGTTTTTCCTAAGAAAAGCTCATATTGGAGAAGTACAGGTGTCTGTATGGCCTGAGGACATGGTTAAGGAGTGTAAGGAAAACAATATTTTCCTGCTGTAGTAAAGGGGAAAGCATATGGCTTATGTGGATGTTATCCTTGCTGAGCCGGGAGAGCAGGCTGACACATATTATACTTATAAAACGAAGGAAGAGAATATTACAGAAGGCTCTGTTGTGGTTGTGCCCTTCACAAGGAACAATACTCCAAAGACTGCCGTAGTATTTAAAGTATATGATGAACTTCATGAGAAGGGATTTTCTGCAAAGGAGATTTTAGGTAAAGAGGAATACAGCTTTCCAAAGGAGCTGCTTGATACTGTCCTTTGGATTTCCAGACGGTATATTTCAAGAAAAAATGATGCATTAAGACTGATAATGCCTCCGGGAAAAGGCGAGGCGGCCCCCCATCTTGAAGAAGGGGAAGAGGAAAAGGACAAGGAGGTTTTGACCTTAAGACAAAAAGAGGTGATTGATGAAATTGCACCTTTTATGGAAAAGGCTGAATATAAGGCTTTCCTGTTACACGGTGTAACAGCCAGCGGGAAAACTGAAAGCTATATGAACTTAATAGATATTGCTTTAAAAAATGGTAAAACTGCAATTTTCCTTGTTCCTGAAATCGCCCTGACAAAACAGATTATAGACAGATTTAAAAGAAGATATGATGAAAAAATAATAGGGGTGATTCACAGCAGGCTTACGAAAAAAGAGCGGCAGGGTGAATGGATGGGTATCCTTAAGGGAGACAAAAGGATAGTCATAGGAGCAAGATCTGCAGTATTTTCACCTTTAAGGGACATAGGCGTAATCATTCTGGATGAGGAGCATGAAACCACATATAAGTCTGACATGACACCGAAATACGATACTCAGGAAGTGGCCATGAAAAGAGCTATGGCCCACAATGCAGTTTTAGTCCTGGGAAGCGCAACACCCTCAGTAACCACTATGTATAGAGCAAAAACAGGGATATATCAACTTCTTGAACTTAAGGAAAGGTATTCAAAGGTTCCTTTGCCTCTTATGAAGACGGTGGATATGAGAAATGAATTGCTATCAGGAAATACAAGCATATTCAGCACTGAGCTTACAGAGGATATTAAAAAGTGTTTAAGAGAAGATAAACAGGTAATTTTGTTTCTTAACAGACGCGGCT
The DNA here is from genome assembly GCA_012511395.1 of Clostridiales bacterium. Taxonomy (GTDB): domain Bacteria; phylum Bacillota; class Clostridia; order Peptostreptococcales; family Anaerovoracaceae; genus JAAZGD01. The sequence goes on along the minus strand of JAAZGD010000060.1, from coordinate 15,025 downwards.
ACTCCAACTTTATTTCCTGCAGACAGTGCGGATATATTATGGAGTGCCCCCACTGCGGAATATCCTTAACCTATCACAGGGGGCCTGACAGAGGCGTATGCCATTACTGCGGATACAAGGAAACGGTGCCTGAAATTTGTCCTTCATGCAAGAGCAAATATTTAAAGTACTTTGGTGCAGGCACACAGAAGGTGGAGGAGACCGCTAGAGAGATTTTTCCTGATGTACAGATTTCCCGCCTTGACCTTGATACTATCAAAAAAAGAGGCGCCCTGGAGGAAATCCTAAATGATTTTAAGGCTGGTAAAACGAAAATTCTAATAGGTACTCAAATTGTGGCAAAGGGTTTGGATTTTGATCAAGTAAGCCTTGTAGGCATAGTTTCTGCGGATATCACTTTAAATATTCCTGATTACAGGTCCTCTGAAAGAACTTTTCAATTGATTCTTCAGGCAGGGGGCAGAGCAGGAAGAAGGGAATCTCAAGGCAGAGTTTTGATACAGTCCTATACTCCTTTGCACTATGCTATAACCTGCGCTGAAAATCATGATTATAGCGGGTTTTATGAAAAAGAAATTGCCATAAGGGAATCATTGCAATATCCCCCCTTCAGTGACATGATTCAGGTTCTGGTGTTTTCCACAGATGAGGAAAGAGCGAAGGAATTTGGGTTAAAAGCCAGAAAATATATGGAAGACAAGGTTATTAAGGAGTATGGTCATAGAGAGGCTGAAAACATATATCCTTTAAGCATTGCTTTTTTAAAAAGAAAAAGCGGCGCTTTCAGGTATCAAATAGTAATTAGGTGTATAAAGAACAGGAGAAAGTTTTATTCCGCTCTCCTTTACGAGATGAGGGAAGAAATATTTAAGGGTAAAAAAGGTGTAAATGTTACAATTGACATTAACCCATACAGTTTTATGTAACAAGGAGCAGTCATAGATGGCGCTTAGAAAAATTGTCATAGAAGGTGACCCCATTTTAAGGAAGAAAGCAAGAGCCCTTGAGAAGGTGTCAGATAAGGAAAGAGAAATATTTTTGGATATGCTGGACACCATGAGAGAAGCAGATGGTGTAGGCCTTGCTGCGCCTCAGGTTGGGTTGTTAAAGCAGATGATCGTAGTTGAGGCCTCTGATCCTGATGATATAGAAAAGGCGAAGGAGGAGGACAGAGAGCCTTTAAAGCTTTTGTATTTTCTCGCAAATCCTGAAATTATAGAGGAAGAGGGATGCCAGGAGGGCGTGGAGGGTTGCTTAAGCGTGCCCGGCTTTGTGGGCACTGTAAAACGCCCCATGAAAATAAAGGTGAAAGCTCTCGATTACCATGGAGAGCCTGTGGAAATAGAGGTTGATAGATTTTTGGCGGTGGCCATATCCCACGAAATGGATCATCTTAGGGGAGTGCTTTTTACAGATAAAGCGTCAGATGTAAAGGAGGAGGAATATGAAGATAGTATTCATGGGGACTCCTGATTTTGCCGTTCCCTCCCTTGAAGCCTTGGTATCTGCCGGCCATGAGGTGGCTTTAGTAGTAACAAGGCCCGATAAAAAAAAGGACAGAGGCAAAAAGGTCCACTTTACTCCTGTAAAGGAAAAAGCCCTTATGCTTAATCTTCCTGTAAGTCAGCCGGAAACTTTAGTAAACAATGAAAGGTTTATGGAAAAGCTTATTGAGATTTCCCCCGACTTAATAGTATTGGTGGCTTACGGCAAGATTCTTCCGAAGGATGTGTTAGCCCTGCCAAAATATGGGGCTCTCAATGTTCATGCTTCCATTCTGCCAAGACATAGAGGAGCGGCGCCTATTCAGCATGCTATTCTACAAGGGGATGAAGTGGGCGGGGTTACCATTATGCAGATGAATGAGGGACTGGACCAGGGCGATATGATAGCCAATGTGAAGACTCTTATAGGAGGCTACACAAAGGATCAGCTTCATGATGAGCTTATGGTTAAAGGAGCGGAGCTTCTTGTGGAAATATTGCCTTCAATTGAAGACGGCACAGCAATATTCTTAAAGCAGGACGAGGCACTGGCGACTTACGCACCTGCCGTTTACAAGGAAATGGGAAGGATATCCTTTGACAGAAGCGCCCAGGAGATAGAAAGGCTCATAAGAGCCATGGATTCTTGGCCGGGAGCTTACTGCAACTACAAAGACAAACTATTAAAGATATGGTCAGGAATTCCCCTTGAGGGGAAGTCAAAGGAACCGCATGGCACCATTGTAGATGTATCGGAGGAGGGCATAAAAATAGCGTGTAAAAACAGCCATCTTCTTGCTACAGTCATACAGCTTCCGGGGAAAAAGAGAATGGCGGTGAAGGATTTTTTGAAGGGCAACAGCATTGAAAAAGGCCTGGTTTTAATGTAAAATGAATTGCGTGAAAAGGAGACAATCTTATGTTTGGTTATTATGATCCTACGATTATACTTTTAATACCTGCTATTATTTTCACTATGTATGCTCAGATGAAGGTCCAAAGAGCCTACACCACCTATTTAAGAGTGGAAAATAAAAAGGGTATTTCCGGGGCACAAGCTGCCAGAATGATTTTGGACGCAAACGGTTTAAGCAGTGTTCCTATAGAAATAACTGTAGGAAAGCTGTCCGACCACTACGATCCAAGAAAAAACATTATGCGGCTTTCACCTGATGTGAGCAGCAACGCTTCAATAGCGTCTGTGGCAATCGCAGCCCACGAAGCAGGCCATGCTATTCAGGATGAAAAGGTTTATTTGCCCCTGAAAATAAGGAACGGCTTGGCGCCTATTGTAAGCTTGGTGTCAAATTTAGCCTGGCCGCTGCTTATAATAGGTCTTGTTTTAACAGGAGCAGGACAGTATACAACGGGAAACTTCATTTTTAATATTGGTATTTTGTTTTTCGTAGGCGTAGTCTTATTTCATCTTGTGACTCTTCCTGTAGAGCTAAATGCCTCAAACAGAGCCCTTAAACAGTTAGTAGATCTGGATATTTTATATATTGAAGAAAAGGCAGGAGCTAAAAAAGTCCTTTCAGCGGCTGCCTTAACTTATCTTGCTGCTCTTGCTACAGCAATAGCTAATCTTCTAAGGATATTGGCAATCAGAGGGAGGAATTAAGGATGGACATCAACAGAAAAACTGCTTACCTTACACTGATGGATGTGGAAAATAAACGATCCTACTCCAACATCGCACTGAATCACCAAATACAGAGGAACAGACCTGATAACCCTGCTTTTGTGAGAGAACTTGTATACGGAGTATTAAAAAACAAAATGCTCCTTGATTATGTTGTAGACCATCTGGTGCCTACAGGTTCTTCGAAACTTAAAATGCAGGGTTTAAATATTCTTAGAATGGGACTTTACCAATTATCGAATATGGGAAGCGTTCCTGAATATGCTGCCGTAAACGAAACTGTAAATCTGGCAAAAAAGTTTTGTAAGGGCAGAGACGGCTTCATAAACGGAGTCTTGCGTACTTACATAAGAAACAAGTACTCCATAAGTCTTCCTGACAGGGCAGAGGATGAAGTTAAATACCTTTCAATCAAGTACTCCTATGAGCCATGGATTATTGAATTGTGGCTGAAGGAGTATGATATGGAATTTGTGGAGGAGCTTTTAAAGGCGGGAAATGAAACGCCTCAAACGGTAATAAGATTGAACTGGCAAAAGGTGATGAAAAAGGACCTGATAAAAAACTTAACGGAAAAGGGCTTTGAAGTGGAGGAAGGAAAACTGTCACCTAATGCTCTTTACGTGAAGGGCTCAAATCTTCTTAATACACAGATGTACAGAATGGGAATGTTCTCCGTTCAGGATGAAAGCTCTCAGCTTGCCACTATTATGCTGGACCCAAAGCATGGCGATTTTGTTATTGATGTATGTGCGGCACCGGGCGGTAAAACTCTTGCCATTGCCGAAAGAATGAATAATACAGGTACGGTGCTGGCATCTGATGTATATACGAGAAAGGTTGCCCTAATCGAGAAGGAAGTGAAAAGACTGGGGCTTTCCAATGTTAAAACAAGAACGTATGATGCCACAAAGGTTGACACTGCTCTTATTGGAAAAGCCGATAAGGTTATTGTAGATGCCCCTTGCACAGGCCTTGGGGTAGTAAGAAGAAAGCCTGAAATAAAGTATAAGAAGTGGACCTGGGAAATGGACAGCCTGCCAAGAAAACAGCTTGCAATACTGTCTTCATCATCAAAGTATGTGAAGATGGGAGGCACTCTTCTTTATTGTACATGTACTATAAATGCAGATGAAAACGAAAGAGTGGTTACCGACTTTTTAAGAAAGAACAAAGACTTTGTAAGCAAGGAAGTAGTTAAGCTGTATCCTCATATAGACGGTACAGATGGTTTTTTCATCTGCAAAATGACAAGAACTGATGACGTTATAGGTCGTACAGAGTATTAAAGGAGATTTGATGCAGGTTGGATTTAAGAGCGACAGAGGACTAAAGAGGGAGAACAACGAGGACGCCTGTTTTGTAATGCCAAAAGAAGGGGTTTTCGTTATTGCCGACGGAGTAGGCGGAGGAGCCTGCGGTGAAATTGCCTCAAGAACGGCAGTTGCCATGGTGGCTGAATATGTGAGAAACAACCCTGAAATCAACATAACAGACATAACTACAGCCATATCATATTTCCTCCCCTGTCTGGAAGAGATTAATGAGAAAATCATTGTGATGTCAGAGACTCATCCTGAAAACACGGGGATGGCAACTACTATAGTTATTTGCTATGTTGGAGGGAAAAGAGCATATTTCGTTAATATGGGAGACAGCCGCGGCTATATTTACAGAAATGACAGGCTGAGGCAGGTGACTGAAGACCACAGCTATGTAAACGATCTTGTAAAAACGGGCATTATAACGGTGGATGCTGCTGTTAAACACGAAAAGAAACATATGATTACGAAAGCTTTAGGTGGGGATCTTGTGGCAGAGCCTGACTTTTTTAAAGCCAACCTTCAGGAAGGCGATATTATCATGTTATGTACAGACGGGCTGTATCAGGAGGTAGAGTCTGTTGAAATAAAGAAAATACTGGCTCAAGACCACACCATGAATCAGGCAACTTCAGAGCTTGTAAAAAAAGCAAATCAAAACGGAGGCGGAGATAATATTACCGTCATCTGTATTAAAGTCTAGGAGGGAAGTTTTGTATGAGTAGCAGAATCCTTGCAGGCAGATACGAATTATTGGAAAGAATCGGTGATGGAGGCATGGCAGTTGTGTATAAGGCCAGATGCAGACTTCTTAACCGTTTCGTTGCCATAAAGATTTTAAAGCCTGAATTCACGAAGGATTTAAAGTTTATTGAGAATTTTAAAAGGGAATCTCAGGCAGCAGCAGGGCTTTCCCATCCTAATATTGTGAATATTTACGATGTGGGAAGAGAAGGAAACATCCATTATATAGTGATGGAGCTTGTGGAAGGAAAGGTTTTAAGCGACATAATCAAGGAAGAAGGCCCCATGGAGTGGAGGAAGGCCACAGAGATTGTGAAGCTTATGGCATCGGCATTAAGCCTGGCCCACGAAAACCATATTATTCATAGAGATGTGAAGCCGCAAAATATCCTCATTACTAAAGACGGAGTTCCGAAACTGGCAGACTTTGGAATTGCCAAAGCTGTAAACGCAACGACTCTTGTGGGCACCACAGGTGCGGTTATGGGTTCCGTCCACTACTTTTCTCCCGAGCAGGCAAGAGGCGGATATGTAGATGAGAAATCAGATATTTATTCGCTGGGAATAGTACTTTACGAGCTTCTTACAGGTAAAGTTCCCTTTGACGGAGACAATCCTGTAAATGTGGCTTTAATGCATATAAATAACCCAATGCCCTCACCCTCAAAGCAGGTAAGCGGAATCCCGCCACAGCTGGAGCAGGTGGTGATGAAGGCATCGAAGAAGTATCAAAGCGAGAGATTTTCTTCTGCGGAGGAAATGTTTGAGGCCCTTTCGGATGTGGAGCACAACCACAGCATTTTAGGCAAATTAATATATACGGGAACGGGCAATGGGGCTTCTGAAAGGGAAGAGGAAGGTAAACCGGAAAACACCCATAAGAAAAGTTCTGACACGAAAGCTTCCGGAAATGGAAAGGGTTCATCCCATAAACCTGGGGGACCTTTTTGGAAAAAGAAGCCCTTCCCCATTATTTTAGCCTTAATCGTGGCTCTGCCTTTAAGCCTGGGGATTTATAAAATTGCATCTGACGGTGTCTTTGGCGCCAAGGAGCTTGAAGCACCTGATCTTAGAGGAATGATGATGGAGGAAGCTGAAGCCTTCGCTGAAAGGAGCAACCTTATGGTGAAAGCAGGCGACATAGTTTACAGCGAAGAATACGAGGAAGGTCAAATAGTATCACAGAGCCCTTCACCTGAAACTGTGATTAAGGAAAATACCACCATCATAGTGAACCTTTCAAAGGGATCAAGGGAAGGGACTGTTCCCAATATCGTAAGCAAAACATATAAGGATGCAGTGTTCTTTTTGGAGAAGTACGGATATAATATCGGTTCAGTCACCTATGAAAATGCAAATCAACCGGAAGGTCTTGTTCTTAAACAAAGCCCTGAGCCTGGAGAAGAAGCAGCCCCCGGTACCTTTGTGAACTTCGTGGTAAGCCTTGGAATCACTGAAAACAAATCCATGGTTCCTCTTCTCTCAGGCCTTACAGAGAAAGAGGCAACCACCTTGCTTCAGGAAAATAACCTTGCCATAGGACAAGTTATGATGGAGAGAAATGACAGCGTTCAGGAAGGAATAGTTTTTTGGCAGAGTTTGGGTGCCAACACTCTTGTTAATCCCGGGACTGCAATAAACATTAAGATCAGCGGAACTCCAAGCCAGGAAAATGCATCCTATACCATACCTCTATATATTGACTTTTCCGATGCCTCAAATGAAGTTTTTTATCTGACGGTGGCAATATCCGATGAAGGCGGAACCCACAATATTCTGTACAATGCACAGAGAAACAAGGCTGACGGAGGAGGAACAGTCACCTTATCGGGAACGGGGCAGGGAACAGTGTCCGTTATCTTTGATACGGCTGAGATTGCCAGATACCAGGTGAATTTCAGAACCGGAGAATTAAAGTAGTATGAAGGGAAGAATAATTAAGGGAGTAGGAGGATTTTATATAGTACGGCCTTCAAATGAAAAAAAAGAAGTTATGTCAAAGGCAAGAGGAGTCTTTAAGAAGGAAGGTTTAACGCCTCTTGTGGGAGATTATGTGGAATGGGACATGCTTCAAGATAACACCGGCATTATTACAGATATCTATGACAGGAAGAACAGCTTCATAAGGCCTTCCGTATCGAATATTGATATACTTTTAATAGTGATGGCCTTTGACAGACCCTTGTATGATATGAGGCTTTTGGATAAACTTATTGTAACGGCGGAACAAGCCTTGACGGATCCTGTGATAATATTTAATAAGATGGATTTGGAAAAACCAGGGGACAGGGAAACAATCAATAGTATTTATAAAGACCTTTATCCCCTGTACTTTGTAAAGGGGCTGACGGGAGAAGGCATAGAGGAAGTAAGAAAAACCATAAAAGGAAAAACCTCAGCACTGACAGGCCAAAGCGGAGTGGGAAACTCTACTATTCTAAACAGGATATTCAAAGAGGAGAAGGCAGAGACGGGAATTATTTCCCACAAAAGTAAAAGAGGTAAACATACTACAAGACATGTGGAGATCTTTCTTTATGATGAGGATACAGAAATTCTTGATACGCCCGGGTTTTCCTCCTTTGAAACAAGCATGGAGGATGGCCACAGACTTTCAGATTATTTTATAGATATTAACAGACTTCAAAAGGACTGCAGGTTTAGAGATTGTAAACATGTAAACGAGCCGGGCTGCAGGGTAATAGAGGCGGTGAAAGAAGGCGACCTGTCTGAATCAAGATACAGCTCCTATTTAGAGCAGTTAAAGGAACGGGAGCTTTTCGAAAAAGAAAGATTTAAGTAGGAGGTGAAGGACCATGGCAAAATTGGCACCATCCATACTGTCTGCTGATTTTTCCGAACTGGCTCTGGAGGTTCAGAGAATCGAGAAAGGCGGGGCTGACTATATTCATGTTGATGTGATGGACGGCCATTTCGTTCCTAATATCAGCTACGGTGCTACAGTTATGAAATCCCTTTCAGGTAAAACAAAGCTTCCCTTTGATGTTCATTTGATGATTGAGGACCCTGATAAGTACATACCTGAATTTGTTACGGACAATACTTTATATATTACAGTTCATCAGGAAGCTGTACATCATCTCCACAGAACCTTAATGTATATAAAATCCCTGGGAGTAAAGGCGGGGGTTTCAATAAATCCCTCCACTCCTTTGTCTCAGCTTGAGGAAATCTTGCCCTATGTAGACCTGGTGTTAATAATGTCTGTTAACCCCGGGTTTGGCGGACAAAAGCTTATATCTGAATGCCTTGATACAATCTATAGGCTAAAGGAAATAACGGATGAAAACGATTACCCCTTCCTGATTGAAATGGACGGGGGAGTAACTTTGGGAAACCTGAAGCAGGTAATAAAAGCAGGAGCGGATATAGTGGTGGCAGGCTCTTCCATATTTCACACAGAAGACAGGGAGAAGACTACGAAGGAGTTCGTAAAAATAATTAAATAAATCATATTGAGCTTATGGACAGACCGGGGAAACGCCGGTCTGTTTTATTATGTCGATAATGGTTCATTGACTGAGGAAATAGAGGATGTAATATTAAAGTATGGTAAAATATGGATTTTTAAGAAGAGCCGACTCTTATAGAAACTACATAAAACCAGCTTTGGGGCTGTTCCTTATGGCCCTTGCCGTAACAGGATTCTTTTATTGGGAAAGCGCAGGCAGAGAAGCTTTTCAGGAGGACATAATACTTGTGGCATCCATAAACATGGAAAAAGGTCATATCATGGATGAAAAGGATGTTGAGGAAGTATCTTTAAGCAGAAAGCTTGTACCGGAGAAAGCCTTAAGAAGCAGTGATTTTGAGAAAATTAAGGATATGGAGGCAAAGCAATTCATTCCTAAAAACAGTCCCTTAGTATTGGGCTACTTTGAAAAACCCGAAACAAGGATAAAAGAGGGCCATTCCCTCTTTACTGTTTTCAGCGAATGGATTTTTTCAAGAAGCAGCACCTTAAGAAGCGGAGACACCATAGATATCTATAAAAAAAGCGATCTGCTTCTTCTTGGAACCTATAAGGTGGCTTGTGTAAAAAACCAGGAGGATAAAGAAGTTAAATCATCAAAAGAAAACTCCGGAGAAGAAAGCACAGGAATAATACACCATATTGAGGTGGAGTGCACCTTGGAGGATTATGAAGTTTTACTAAATCAGGCTTCATTGGGTGAAACATTTATTCTGGTCCAGAGGAGCTTATGAAATGATACTTTCTTTTCACGGAGCAGACAATAAAACAGGGACAACCCAGCTTTCACAGACAACTGCATTTATGTGGGCCGGGTTGAATAAGGATAAAAAGGTCCTTGTGGTTTCCTTGAATAAAAAGAGGAGCTCTCAGTTCATAAGCGAAAGCTGTTTATCCATAGAGACTTACAGAAACAGAGACAGCGACAGCGTTTTTGAGAAATACAAAATATCTCATAATTGCTATTTCATGGCAGGGCCTATGCAGGAGTGGCAGGAAAGGAGATATTACCCTGAGGACTCTTTAAAAATGTTGGCTGAAGCAAGAAAGTACTTCGATTTAACAGTCTGTGATACAGGATCGGATATTACAAGCGGCCTTGCCATAGGTGCCTTAACCGTGTCGGATTGCAATGCCCTTGTTCTTACTCAAGATGAGGAAACTCTTTTAAGATGGGAACAGCTTTTAGAGATTTATCAAAAGCTTAATCTAAATTTTCAAGTTACAGTTGTGAATAAATACAGGAAGGACCTTCCTGCAACGAAGGATTACATTGAAAAGAGATTAAAGGTTAAAGGGGAGGTTGTTACAATTCCCTATTTAAAGACAGGTTATAAAGCGGCAGTTTTAAGAAAGACATTTTTAGACAGCTCATACAAGAGTTATCATAAATATTTTCTAAAGCTTATTGAAACTATGGAAGTGAAACATGGGACAGGATGAATTTCGTTTTGAGGACCATATTCTAAAAGGAGAAGACAACAAGGTTTCAGACTCTTCAAGGGAAGACTTCTATGAGGTATGTAAAATAGTTAAGGAAAGCTTTTCAAAGGGCTGGGAGGATTCCGGGGAATATTTGGAGGAGCTTATAGATATCCAGAAAAAAGCCATAATGGGATACAAGGAAGAGGCTGAATTCTTTAAAGAAAAAATTAAAAGTATCCTTATGGAAAAAGGGATTGAACATTCTCAATTTCCTCCCTGGTACGAAAACCTTACAGAAGGTGTCTATCACGAAAGCTTTGGCATGGGTCCTCTCGCAGAATGGTTCAAGGATGAATATAAAGAATCCAGCTCCTTAAAGGTTATAGGAGACAGGATTTACTTTCTGGAAAAAGGAACCATGGTGCTGAAGGAACAGAGGATCTCAAAGGAAAGAAGGGATCAGCTCATAAGGGCACTTTTACTCTTAAAGCCAAAGGAGAGAATAAGCCTTTCATTTCATGAGCTTTATCTCCTTGACGGCACAAGGGTGACTGTCTTCAAGGGTGATATGGTAAAGGAAAACCAGGAAGCAATAATTTTCAGAAGGTACATAATACCTGAATACACCTTTAAAGAGCAGGCAGAAAGAGGGACCATCCCATATTGCGCCATAGACCTTTTTGAGATGATGGTAACATTGGGCTTCAATGTAGCATTTTTAGGAGCTGTGAGAACCAGCAAAACTACTTTTTTATCTACATGGCAAAGTATGGAGGACCCTTCCCTGGAAGGGGTTATGGTGGAGACAGATCCTGAAATACCTCTGGAGAAGCTTATACCAAAGGCGCCTCTTATCCAGCTTCTTGCAGATAAGGAAAGGATGCAGGACATTACAAAGCATCTCATGAGAAGCGACGGTGATTACATTATCATGGGGGAGGCATGAGATGCCCTTTCTCTTGACGCACTTATAAAGATCACCAAGAAAGGCACCAGAAGAGTAAAGCTTACTTATCACTGCCAGGACCCCAAAAGCTTTCCCTATGATGCTGCCTATGAAATTGCAAGAGATCTGGGAGGAGATTTAATTTTTTTAGTGAAACGCGTTGCCGAATCCTTTGATTTTCTTTTTCACTTCATTCAGCTGAAGGACAAGAGCCAAAAGAGGCTTAACAGCATTTATCAGATGAACTACGACCAAATAAGACAGAGGGTGGTCTATAACAGGATATTAAAATACCTGCCCGGTAAAGACAGCTGGACTTTTTCACCGCTTTTGGAAAATCAGGGTACTGAGCTTGCGGCTTTGGAAGATCTCAAAGTGTACAGAGAGTTTAAAGGGAAGCTTAAGGAACTTTCCGATAATGAGGAGGTGAAATAATTGGATACGGATTATATCTACTCCATAGCCATAGTATTAACCTTCCTCCTGGGAGCTTCCCTGTTTTTCAGCCAATCCTTCAGCCTTGGCCTTTTATCCTTCAAAATGCGTAAAAGGCTTAAACAAAAGAGAAAAGAAGGAAAGGAGGGGAAACTTTTCTATATTTTGAGAGTCAGCCTTTTTACAATTACAGGAAAGGACCTGCCTCCTGTTCTATTTGTACTTGTTACAGTTGTTAACGCTTTTGCCTTAAGCCTTGTAACCTTAAGATTCTATGGAGTATTCATAGGTATAACAGTGTTTTCTTCGGCTCTCCTTCTGCCTTACGGATTTCTGTTCATAAAGCTGAAAACTGTAAGGGATAAAGTGAGCCATGAAGCAGAAGGCTTTTTAGGCTCTTTTCTTTCAAGCTACAGATCCTCTGAATGCGATGTTTTGGAAGCCATAAGCAGGATGATTCCAAAAAAAGTAAAGGCAAAATCCCTGGAAAGCTTTTTGGCGAAGCTCCTTTATACAGTGCGTAATGACAGCTCGGCCAAATCTGTGAAAAAGGCAGAAGCTGAGTTTTCTTTTTCCGTAAACACAAAGTGGGGAAAGCTTCTGTCCTACAACATGGCAATAGGCATTCTTACGGGAGAAGATATTTCCATAGCCTTGGAAGATATATTTCTTCAGATGAGAGAAGCAAGAGTCCTCTTTGAGAAGCGAAAGCGAATGAATCAGGAAACCATTAAGATGGTTATGTTTTTAATTCCTGCCATGTACGCCTTTACAGTGTTTTCAGCAAGGAATTTTATAGGCCTAACCATGGGGGAATTCATAAGGTATCAGTTTCAGGAAAGGATAGGCTTTATGCTTTTTATGACCATCCTTCTTTTGTTTCTCATAAACCTTATGATACTTGAATATATTAGAAACAGGCCTCTTGATTTTTAGGTGAGGATATGGAAAAGATTCAAGGGTTACTATTATTAATCTTTATAGCCGGCGCATTGTTGTTTTCAGGGATACTTACATCAGAGAGGCTTTTCCATGTCCTTAAAAGGTTAAAAAGGGAGAACAGGGAGACAGAAGGTGAAATTGCGAGAGATATGGCTTTTTTAAGGAACCTTTTAAAGCTGAACAGCGGTAAATCCTTAAGCCTAGACCATATACTTACAAGGCTTTCGGAAAAGGAGGGACCTCTTAAAAAATCCTACATAGCCATGGTGCAAAGCTTAAGAATACAAGGACCGGAAAAGGCTCTTGAAAGCTTCGTAAAGGAAACACAGGGGATGATGGCAAAGGAGTATGGAAACATTCTTTTGAAATGGGATGAGCTTGACCCTACTCAGCTTCAGGAAATTCTTTACTCTCATCAAAAAACCTTAAGGGAAACCATTGTGACAGAAAAAATTGGAAGAGATGAGATGATCAGCGACCTTATATTCTTGCCTGCAGTAGTAAATATTTTGTTAATACTGATAAATTTTATCTACACCACTTACTATGTGCGGCAGATGGAAGTATTCACTATGTTGTTTTAGAAAAGGAGAACAAAATGAAACAGATAATCGTTTTAGTGGCAATGATTGCCCTTGGAATTGCCATAGCAGGAATTATTTCGGGATTCTCAAAAACGGCCGAAGACCTGGGCCAAGGGGCCATAAGCAGCATCGTTGATATGGGGCTTCCCATGGAATCGCAATGAAACAGTTTATAGTTTTAATTGCCATGATAGCTTTAGGAGTATTTCTTCACCAACTTATAATAGGTCCTCAGGAAGGCTCCATTCTCTCAGAAATGAAGGAGTTGTGGGAAAGGATGATAATATACAGGGGAGCATTTTAAATGAAGCAGTTTATAGTTCTCACAGCTTGTTTGCCCCTAATACTCCTTATAATGCTTCAAATTATTTACGAACAGAAAGACTTGATGAGAGTTGAAGCTATTCAAAGTATCGTCTATCAGGCAAGGGAAGAAGCAAGGCTTTCAGGATACTTTTCAGAAAGCCTTATGGACAGCATAAGGGAGGAGCTGCTCTCGGTAGAAGGAGTTATGGAAGCAAATTTTGAATCTGATGTTAAAGAGCCTCTTGAAAGGTATTCTTTGGGAGAAAACAGATTCATTGATTACAAAATCAGCCTTAAGATAAAAAATGTTATGGCGGGAGGCGGCTTTTTAATAGGCGAAGGAAAGAATATTTACTCCATGGTTTTGGAAGGTTCTGTGGCCAGTGAGTATTTAGGACAGGCGCCATGAAGACCTACATTGTTTTCATAAGTATTTTAGTGGTCACCCTTCAGCTTATAGCCTTCCAGCAGGAATACAGGAAATACTCTCTGTTAACGGATTTTGTAAAGGAAGTTTCGGAAGAATGTGCTTTAAGGGAAGCTTTGCTCATAGATGAAGAAAGTCTAAGAGGAGGCGATTTCAGATTTCTTAAAAGAGGGGATGATGCAGATATATGTTTACAGGAGTTTCTAAGCAGACTGAATCTTGAAGGAAAAGGCGCCTTAACCTTAACCTTTGATGATCAAAATAAGCACGTTACAGCCTTGGTTACAGTTGATGCTTCAAAGCTCTTTAGATTGCCATACTTTAAAGGGAAAGAAATTATAAAGGAGTCCTGTTATGAAGTAGTTTTAGAAACTTGAAAATCTTGTCTATACCTATCCTAATGTGTATAATATTAGGGTGGAGGGTTAGGTTATGGATATACGATTTTGTGGGGCATCAAGAGGAGTTACAGGCTCCTGCCACTATATAACTTCAAAGAATCACCAAGTTCTGTTGGACTGCGGTCAGTACCAGGGAGGGAAAACCGAAGAAGCCTTGAACTTCGGTGATTTTTGTTTCGACCCAAAAGAAATCGAGTGTGTTATTTTAAGTCACCCTCATATAGATCACTGCGGGAGAATACCTCTTTTAGTTAAAAGAGGCTTTAAAGGTCCCATTTACTGCACAGATGCCACAGCGGATCTCCTTGATGTAATGCTGAAGGATTCTGCCTACATTCACGAAAGGGAGGCGGAATGGAAGAATGAAAAACTGAAAAGAGCAGGTAAAACAGAGCTTTTGAAGCCTTTGTACACCATCGATGATGCTCTTGATTCTCTTCTTATGGTAAAGCCTGTTTTATACGATGAGCTGGTGGAAATAAATGAGGACATGAAAATCGTATTTAATGAGGCAGGCCACATATTGGGCTCAGCCATTGTGGAGCTTTGGGTGGATGACAGGGAGCCAAAGGGCGAAAACATTCTAAAGCTGGTTTACACAGGTGATTTAGGAGCGAAGGACAGACCTATTTTAAGGGATCCCAAATACATTAAAAAGGCTGACTACCTCATAATGGAAGCAACTTACGGCAACAGACTTCATCCTGAAAATGCCACCAGCGTGGACGAGCTTCTGTCCATAGTGTTAAAGACAGTTAAAAGAGGAGGAAACGTTATAATTCCTTCCTTTGCGGTGGGCAGGACCCAGGAGCTCATATACCAGTTCAACAGGTTCTACGAGGACCATCCCGAAGCGAGAAAAGCTCTTGATGAT